>CAYZPW010000025.1:38547-40786 GCA_964480475.1 uncultured bacterium
CGCGCCTCCATTGCACGTCCCAGCTTCCTGTTGTAGCCACGGAGATTGGCATCGAAGTCCGGCAAGAGAACGATCTCCGCATCCCGCGGGATCGTCGATTCGACTTCGGGATGTTCAAAAAGATACCGGCTGAATTCGGTGCTCAACTCAATGTTCTTTTGAACCATATCTTCATCTTGATTCTTCATCATTATACCTGCCGACCTCGGAAAGCGCTCTCTGCTGGTACTCCTTCAGCTGCAGGAGCTAGTCTCCAGACGGCCGGCTTCAACCGGCACGCTATCCTCGTACAGAGTTTCGGGACAGATGCTGGCCCCGTTCGCCCACTCAACCGTGTCAAAGCTGATGTAGGCGCTCTGGAACAAGGAGAGGTCGCTCAGCTCTCGGAATACGCCGTTGCCCAGATACTCTCCCACGTCGAGAACCCTCTCCTCTCCGTTCTCGAATGTGATCAATAGCCGGAAATCCGACAGCGCCTTCACTGCTTTCGCTCCGATATACATAGCTTCGCCTCCCGTTGTATTAGCGCAGCGGCTCGATTTTGAATGGCAGCTCACCTCGCGAGGCGAGCTCACAGTTCGCCGTCAGCTCTTCCCGGCGCAATTCGATCCAGGCCGCAACCAGACGCGCCTCAGCTACCTGAAGTCAGCGCTTCGCTTACTGCCCAGTAAATGAAGTGATCCTGCCCAAGCCTGTCAGATGACCCACTTCTTCTCTGCAATGAAATCTGCCGGGGACAGGTATGGAATTCCGTAGTGCTTACAGGCCGCGGGGATCTTGATCGGCGACCTATCGGATTCTGAGGTCACGACTCTCCAGCCTTTCTGTCTTGCCAAAGCGATAACGAAAGGATCGGCGTCCGGTATGGTCTTCTTGTCGTCAGACAACTGGGGGAACCTCGCCTTGATCTCGAACATGAGTTTGATCTGTTCTTCATCCAGGTCTTTGACAAACTTGCTCTGCTTTCTTCTGACGAACTCGAAGAGACCATCTCGACCTTCCTGCAATTCATCATACACCTCACGAGGCGCGACCAACTCGCCTTCATCAATGACCAATCCCATAAACCGCCACACAGTCGGAAAATTCTGCGGCCGGTAGTGCTCCCGCCACATTGTGACAATGGCACTTGTATCAATGCAGTAAAACGAAAAAATCTCTTTCATGCAGTGGGATTAGTGCTCAGGAGCTGCCCGACCCGTTGCACGTATTTGGGTTTCACGTATAAATAATCCGCAACATCCCTATAGGTTATTCTATCATTGGCATGTGCTTTGAACACTAGAGAGACATAGGGCACGCCGTTCTGTCTGACGCACGTCTTCGCCGGAACTCGCCTTCCATACATCCGGGGAGGAAGCAGACTCTCGTAGTGAGCTGCCCTTTTTTTGTATGACTCGCGCGAAATGAGGTCTTCCGTCAAGAGCCGCCTGGTAATCACGTATTCGCTCACGTTGAACATCTTGGCTAGAGCCTCGACTTCCGGGTCCAACCATTCGGCGTCAACCGGGTGATTCCTGATGACCGCGGATTGCAGCAATGCTGCTTCCGGTACCAGCAGAGCGCCCGCGAAATAATTGCAGAACTGCTCGGCCTTCTTGCCTTCGTCTGTAAGGCGGTCCTCCTCGGTGAAATCCGCGATCCCACTTCTACCCAACAGCAGATGGCCGTATTCGTGGAATAACGAGAAAACGCGTCCAGCGAAGCTGTCACGGGCATTGACGACGATTAGGGGCACCGCCTCGTCCATCAACGAGAAGGCCCGTGCTTCCCTAACCGGCATCGACAGCTCGAGAATAATGAGCGCTTTTTCTTCCAGGGTGCGCTTCCAGCACAAGTATGCATCCTTGTTGTCGTCCCAGCCGAATTGCTCTTCCAACGTTACCCCAAGGCGATGTCTCTCGTTGTCTGCGACCTGGACGGCATCATCAGGAAGCGAAGCTCGCCCAACCGGCAGCTCGGTGTGCGAGCCGGATTCCGGCGCTGTCAATTCCCGGGCGAGCTGCTGTGTCCTTTGGGCTCTCCGGATTGCGAGCAATGTTGCCTTGCTCAAAGGTTCCCTCTGGTCAGCCGGCAACCTGCGGAACGCGCCAGGTAGTGCAGGTTCTATAGGAGCACAAGGAAGAAAGAAAGCCGCCAAAGGTCTTTTCAAGTACTTCGCAAGTTCTCTGAGTTGACCCAGCGTCGGATGTCCTTGTCCTTCTTCCCACCCAAGAACAGCGCTTGTTTCTATCTGCAG
>CAYZPW010000026.1:0-38666 GCA_964480475.1 uncultured bacterium
TGCCGAGCGGGAGGTAAGGGAGAAGGCCGACCGAGAAGCGAAAGAAGGGGCTGAGCAAGAGGCCAAGAAGAAGGCTGAACGGGAAGCTAAACAGAGAGCGAAGCGCGAGGCAAACGAGCGTGCTGAAAGAGAGGCCAGGGAGAAAGCCGACCGGGACGCGAAAGAAAGGGCTGACCAAGAGGCCAAGAAGAAGGCCGAACGAGAAGCTAAACAGAGAGCGAAGCGCGAGGCAAAGGAGCGTGTCGAAAGAGAGGTAAGGGAGAGGGCCGACCGGGAGGCGAAAGAAAGGGCTGAGCAAGAGGCCAAAAAGAAGGCTGAACGCGAAGCTAAACAGAGAGCGAAGCGCGAGGCAAAGGAGCGAGTTGAGCGGGAGATAAGGGAGAAGGCCGACCGGCAAGTGAAAGAAAGGGCTGAGCAAGAGGCCAAAGAGAAGGCCGAACGAGAAGCTAGACATAGAGCGAAGCGTGAGGCAAAGGAGCGAGCTGAGCGGGAGGCGGAGGTGGCTAAGGCGGTTGAGGCTGATCTTGCGGTTCTTGCCCGTTTGCAGCAGTGGCTTGGTGGCGATTCGTCCCCGGGCGACGGTCAGTAGTGCCTGAGAGGTCGGTGTTTATCTGATGGGTGCTGCGCGCGACAAGATTAAGACATTCGAGGAGATGCTGTCTGTCGTCGCGGACCTCAAGCGGCGCGGCCGTAAGGTTGTCTTTACCAATGGATGCTTCGACTTATTGCACAACGGGCACGTTCGGTATCTTGCGGCGGCGCTAGCTTCTGGGGATGCGCTTATCATAGCTGTGAACTCCGACGCCTCAGTCAGGCTGATCAAGGGCCCAAATCGGCCGATAACGCCTCAAGCCGAGCGGCTGGAGCTTCTTGCGGCCTTTTCTTTTGTGGATTATGTTTTCGCTTTCGATGACAATGACCCGTTGAGGGTTATCACGGCGCTTCTGCCGGATGTTCTTGTGAAAGGCTCAGACTGGGCGCTCGATGAGATAGTGGGTCGAGATGTCGTTGAGAGCCACGGTGGCAGAGTCGAGAGGATCGACCTCGTCGGCGGGATTTCGACCACGATGATCATCGAACAGGCCAAGCGCATCGTGGTCTAGGCTGTTTTTGCGCAAAGAGGATTTCAAGATTGGCGAAGAGCAAAAGGAAAAAGCAGGAAGTAGTTGCCGAGCCGGCCGATCAGGCTGAAGAGGCTGAGCAGAAGGAAGAGAGCTACGGCTGGGAGTATCATAAGGTTACGCTGCTGATTGCCGTAACGCTTTCTGCCATATTCTACGTTCTCATCTGGATATTCATCGATTAGCGGCCTGGAGCCAGTAATGCCGGTTCTTGGCATTGACGTGGGCGGAACAAACGTCCGCGGGATGGTGGCGGATGAGCGGGGCGAGGTTCTCTCGTTTAACGAGGCGAGCACGCCCCATGATTCGGTTGATTCGCTACTTTCTCTGATTGCCGATATGGCGGGCCAGCTCTATTCGGGGGCCGGACGGAGCGTCCGGGCCGCCGGCGCTGGATTCCCCGGATTGATCGATTCTGGGCGAGGCGTCGTTTGCTACTCGCCGAATCTGCCCGAGTTTCACGATGTTGCTGTTGCCGCCATGCTAAGTGAACGGCTGGGAGTTAAGGTTTTCCTCGCCAACGACGTGAACGTCGCGGCGCTGGGGGAAAGGTGGCTCGGCGCCGGTGTGCAATTTGAGGATTTTGCCTTTATCACGCTCGGAACAGGACTTGGGTCAGGTTTGATTGTCAATGGGCGTCCGTTTTGGGGCGGGACGGGATACGCGGCCGAGCTGGGCCACTTGGTTGTGGAGCCAGATGGTGCACGATGCGCCTGCGGGGACAACGGCTGCCTCGAGGCGTATTGCTCGGCCAGCGGGTTGCGTTCGAGGGCAGCTGCGCTGAGGGATGGTGGGCAACAGTCGGCGATGTGGAGCATGATTGACGATGACGGGGACTTGACGCCTCAGCTTGTTGATTTTGCCGCCTCACGCGGCGACGCCCTTGCTAGGCGGCTTCTCTCGGATGCGGGAAGGTATCTCGGCATCGCGATTGCGGCGCTTTCGGACCTCGTTGGGATTCGCACGGCGATTGTGGGAGGGCGCATGGCGAACATGAAGTTCGATATTCTGGGAGCGGCGCAGGCCGAGGCCAACCGACGTTCCATCTGCGCGCGTGCCGCTGATATATCAGTCATCAGGTCCGCGCTCGGCGACAAAGCCGGGTGCTTGGGCGCGGTTCGATACGCGATGGATTGTCTGAATGGCTGAGCTCCTGCAAAAGCGGCTTCGTGCGCCTTCGGCTCAGACTTACGACAAGGAGAGAATTCGCAACTTCTCGATAATCGCGCACATCGACCACGGCAAATCGACGCTGTCGGACAGATTCATCCAGATGACGGGTGCGCTTTCTGAGCGCGAGATGGCCGCGCAGGTGCTCGACACGATGGACCTGGAGCGGGAGAGAGGTATCACGATCAAGGCGCAGACGGTCCGGCTGAACTATACTTCCCGCGGCGGAAAGAGCTACGTGTTCAACCTCATCGACACGCCGGGCCACGTCGATTTCACCTACGAGGTCTCGCGCAGCCTCGCGGCCTGTGAGGGCGCGATACTCGTCGTCGATGCGGCGCAAGGGGTCGAGGCGCAGACGCTGGCGAATCTCTACCTAGCGCTTGAAAACGACCTTCAGATCATCCCAGTCATCAACAAGATCGACCTTCCGAGCGCGGACGTCGAGGAGACGCGACGGCAGATCGCTGAGGTTCTGGGCCTTGAACCTGAGCTTTGCGTCCCTGTCAGCGCCAAAAAGGGCGAGGGGGTCGAAGACCTGTTAGAGGCGATAATCGAGCATGTGCCGCCACCAAGGGGCGATCCTGACGCGCCGTTCAGGGCGCTCGTCTTCGATTCGCACTACGACCAATATCACGGCGTCGTCGTTCTGATGAGGCTGGTTGACGGTCAGGTCTCGGTCGGCGACAGGATAAGCTTCATGTCAACTGGCAAGACGTTCGAGGTCCTGGGGCTTGGCTGCTTCTTGCCGAAGGCGACCACTACCGAGACGCTTCACGCGGGCGAGGTCGGCTTCCTTCTGGCCAGCATCAAGACGCTTGGCGATACGCCGCTCGGCGACACGATCACATTGGCCAAGGAAACGGGATTGAAGCCGGTGCCGGGCTACGTTCCCGTCAAGCAGGTCGTCTTCTCGGGGCTGTTTCCGATCTCAACCGAGCAGCATGAGCATCTTCAGGTCGCGCTCGATAAGCTCTCGCTGAACGACCCGGCGTTCACCTACGAGCCAGAGAGCTCCAACGCGCTGGGCCTGGGCTTCCGCTGCGGCTTCCTGGGCACGCTGCACATGGAGATCGTCCGCGAGCGCCTCGAGCGGGAGTTCGGCCTGCACCTTCTTTCGACCGCGCCCAACGTCGTCTATGAGGTCGTCCTGACGGATGGCAGCAAGGTCATGGTCGATAACCCGCAGAAGACGCCGCCTCTGCAAGCTATCGACCACATAAACGAGCCTTACGTGCGCTGCACCATCATCGTCCCTGACGAGTTCATCGGCGGCCTTCTGAAGCTGCTCACCGACCGGCGAGGCACGCAGAAGTCCATGGAATATGTCGGCGCGGGCAAAGTCATGCTGGTCTATGACCTGCCTTTCAACGAGACGATCTTCGACTTCTACGACAAGCTCAAGTCCGCCTCGAGGGGCTACGCCTCGTTCGACTATGAACACATCGGGCACCGGCAGGCCGACATCGTCAAGGTCGATATCCTCATCAACGGCCAGCCGATCGATGCGCTCTCATTCATGACGCACAAGCAGAACGCCTATCATAGGGGCGTTGCATTGGTCACCCGGATCCGAAAGCAGATTCCCCGGCAGCTGTTCGAGGTCGTGATACAGGCCGCCATCGGCAGCAAGATCATCTCCCGCGAGCGCGTCGCCCCGCTCCGCAAGAACGTTACGGCCAAATGCTACGGCGGGGACATCACGCGCAAGCGCAAGCTCCTCGAGAAGCAGAAGGAGGGCAAGCGCAAGATGAAGCAGCTCGGCTCCGTCGCCATCCCACAAGAAGCCTTCATGGCGATACTGAAGGTGGAGTGAGTCGAAAGTCTAAAGTCGGGCAATGAGCTCCGAATCACCGCATTTCAATGCGGTGATATAGATGGCTCTTATTATATTAACACCCGACTTCAGTCGGGTGGTTTGAGGACGCAGAGGTGCCCCTCCTCCTCAGAATCCTTATTTGAAGAGGATATAGAGGAGGAGGGCCGCCCGCTCCGGATCCCCCGAATGAATTCGGGGGCTAATATCATCTTAGCCGGAAGACATCGCCTCGGCTGAAGCCGGGCGATGAGGTAGCTCTGGGTGAGGGGCTCCATTACTTGGGATCACCGCATTTCAATGCGGTGATGTAGATGGCTCTGATTATATTAGCACCCGACTTCAGTCGGGTGACCTGAGGACGCCGAGGCCCCTCCTCTATCTCCTTATCATCTAATTCTGGGCTCCAGTCCATATCGCCTCGCAAATGCCTGATACTCCTCGGCAAAGGTCCTCACCCTATGATGCTCATCCTGGCCTTCTATGTACACGATGACATCCGCAGAACAGATGCCGAAACCGAGAATGCCCCATATCCGCGAGCCCACCGAAAATGGCCCATCAGCAACCCACTGGCGTTGATCCAGCGTGAGGAGCTGCCCTTAAGTGTCTTCATAGCCTCATCCATGGATCGTGTCGGCGGTAGATCGATTGGCGCATGCACATGATCAGGATTGACGTGAAGGGCCTTGATGTATAGGCCATTGGATTCAGCGATGGACATGAGGCAATCTGTTACCCGCGTCGCGTTCTCGCCCTGGAGAACCTTCTCCCTTCTAAACGTTGACCAGATTAGATGGACCCAGCAGCGAGAATGTGAATGTTGCGGCAACTCTCCATCTCCATATCGATTTGACCTTTCGGTGGATCAGCGCGTGATTGTCTCAGGCGCGCTTGGCGAGGCGCTTGGCCCAGAGGCCGGGGCTTTTTTGCGTGTCTTTGAAGCGGTTGTGGACCCAGAGCCAGGCCTCGGGATACTGGCGGATGAAGCGCTCGAAGACGGCGTTGTAGGCTGATGTGTTAATGGTGACGAACTCCTCGTAGCTGTCGCACTGCTTGGCGGGGATCGGGTTGGAGAGGACGAGCTTGTAGCGGCCGTCAGGGCAGGGGATGCCGGCGCCGAAGATGACGTCGGCCCCCGTCATTCGGTGCAGAGCGGCGGGCAGCGGCGAGCTGGCCACGTTCTTGCCGACGAGCTCCGCGAAGACGCACTCCTTTCGGTGGACGTTCTGGTCGAACAGGATGGCGACGATCTTTCCGGCCTTCAGCTCGGAGACGATGCGTCGGACGGAGTGCTTGCGGGCGATTATTGTGGAGCCGGCCATCGTTCTCATTCGGTTGATCCAGCGGTCGAGGAAGCGGTTGTCGAGCGGCCTGGCAAGCGCCGTCATGGGGAAGCCGGCCTTCGTCATCGCGAGCTGGGATAGCTCCCAACAGCCGAAATGGCCCGTCAGAATGATGAGGCCCCTGCCGCCGGCGGTCGCTTGCTCGACGGCGCCCAAGTTCTCATAGGTGAAAAGCTCCTCGGCCGGCCTTGCGATGAGTTCCGGCAGATGGCAGAGCTCTGCTGCCTGCCTGCCGAGATTCAGGAAGCTCTTTCTGACGATGGCCTTTTTCTGCGCCTCGTCTAGCTCATCGCCGAACACTAGCTTCAGGTTCCGCATCGCGATCTTGCGCCTCTTGGGCAGAAACGCGAGGACGGCCGCGGCGAGTGATTCGCCTAATTTGATGGCGGCTTTCCTGGGGAAGAGCCAGAATCCGAGCGCGAAGAGCCTGACGGCAGCGTAGAGGCAGAAGTCGAGCGGGGTCTTGAGGCAGGGCGAGAGTTTGCTGATGGCGGACGCCAGGGCAATGCAGAGAAGGACGGCGGAGCTGATGTATGCGAGCCAGAAGCCGAGCCCAAGCGCAGATGGGAACAGCATGATGGAGAGCAGCCACGTTCCGAAGAATACCAAGGCGCCGGACAGGATGATGACAGAGGCCAACAGGATGCCTCGGGCAAGCCTCGCCTTGCGCTCGTAGGCTAGGCAGCCCCAGATGATTCCGAGAAAGCCCAGCAGGAGGACGACGAATGGCGCGGCGACCGCAAACGGCGACAGTCCCCAGGGATTGCCCCCCTTGGACAGATATGAGAGCATTCGGGCGAGGTCTGGACCGCTGACTGGCTGGTTGAATGCTGTAACCCACGTCAGCCAGAACGAGGCGATGAGGGCGAACGAGGCCACGATTGCGGCGATAGGCAGTTTCGGCCGTTTCGTGTTCTTGCCGCTATGCGGTCGGCGGGCAGCGTTGTCCCTGGGCGTGAGAAAGGGTATGTCTTTACGGGCCTTCTTTCGCCGTGCCTGTGGCATATCGATCACTTACTTGCCAAGTACCAACTAGGCATTATGATACGAGGATGTAGTAATCGGCTCGTCTGGGCCGAGGCACATAGCACTATGATGGGCATTGCATTGTCTTGCCAGTTGTTTATTCTGGGCTTTGAAGCTAAGGACTAACACGAGAGTTGTCAATGAACGCGGCTAACAGACTTACAGTATCCAGAATGGTATTGGTGCCGTTCTATCTTGTCTTTCTGTATTACTCCCAGACAGAGAGCAACGTTTACCTTTGGCTCAGTTTGGCGATATTCATGGCTGTGGCTGTTGGCGACGCGTTGGACGGCTATATAGCCAGAAAACTGCATCAAGTAACCTCGCTGGGCTCGTTCCTTGACCCGCTCTGCGACAAGATGATTCTTTGGGTCAGCTTCGTTACGCTGGCGGTTTACGACAAAATCCCCTTCTGGGTCATGATTCTCATCGTTAGCAAGGACGCGCTGATCTTTGTGGGTGGCGTTGCGCTTTATTTCTTCAACTGTGATTGCACCATCAGTCCGAACTTCTGGGGTAAAGGCGCCTCGGCAGTCCAATTCGCCTTGGTGCTCTGCACTCTGCTTAGCATAGGGATAGGCTGGTTTGGGCAATCATCCGCCAACAGCTTCTTTTGGGTAATGTGGTCGCTTGCCGCGTTCATGACGACCGTTTCGGGCATTAGTTACGCTGTGATAGAGTCCCGGCGGCTTAACAAGGCGGGGTGAGCGAACGTGCGATCCGTTTTTCTTACTGCGCCCAATCTCATCACGCTTTTCAGGATTTTTCTTGCGCCGATCATCGTCGTTCTGCTGATCTCCCCATTCAGGGTCAGCGCATTCATAACTGTTATCGTTTTTCTGGTTGCTGCTGGTTCCGACTGGCTAGATGGCCGCATTGCCAGGCGTTACAATCAGGTAACGGCGTTGGGAACGCTCCTTGACCCGATCGCTGACAAGGTCTTGGTCATGGCTGCGCTCATCTCGCTCGTGTCGCTTCAAAAGGTCCCCGCTTGGATTGTGGTCGCGCTCGTTGCCAGAGACATAGCCGTGTCGGGCATCCGGCAGATGGGGGCCATCAAGGGCGACGTGATGCCAGCAAGTGGCGCCGCCAAATACAAGACGGCGATTGAGATGGCCGCAGTTGTGCTTGTCATCCTCTCGATAGACATTCAATGGGTCGATCCCGTCGTTTTCTGCGATCTGAGACTAAGCCTCTTGATACTGTTGGCGGCGCTCTCGCTTGCCCTTTTTTCCGCCAGCTTGTATCTGTCGCGGTTATTGGCTAACACAGACGCACAAGACAAAAAGGACTGACCGCGTCTGGCACAGCAAGGATTGGAGGTTTATGAGGCTTTTTGCCACGCTGCGCACGCTGGGCGAGAGGGTGTTCTTGCTTCTGATCTATGGATTTCTGCTCCATAGGACCGTCATTAGCCCGCAGCAACCCAAGCTGGCGCTCATCACCTGGGCCGTAACATTCGCTGTTTTTGTCCTCGTTCTTGTCGTCCGTGCCTCGATGCGCAACAACACACGTCCTCACTACGGTATCGGTCGGCTCCTCAAGAGGTCATACACCCCATTGCTCCCGATGATCGCTGGGTTCATGGTCGTTTTCACCATGAATGCGCTGCACATGGCGCCGCTTGATTCCCAGACTCTGAATGACAAGCCCGACATGTTGGTTCCGATTCTCTTTCTTCATGGCCTGTTTACAGCGCTGATATTCGTGGAATTCTACGCAGGCCAGAGCTTGCTCAAGATTGGCGTGGCAGTTTCATTCTGGTTTCTTTTTCTGATCTTTGGTGGCGCCAACCTGGTGGGATTTGGTTCGCTATTGATTCTGGTTCTCATGTATGAGCGGGCGTGGCGTCTTAAATCGGAGCGTATTGATTACGTTCCAACAGCCTTTGATGTTCCGATGCTTGCGTTCTTGGTCATCTGCACTCTCTCAACCGTGTGCGGGTTTAGCCTCGGCACCAGCTCGGTCTCGTTGCTTTCGATTGCTGCTGCGATGGCCGGAGCGCTTTTGATAGGTTCAACCACTACGACACGGCGCGACCTTATCCGGCTGGTGTTCTTGGCGGCATTGGTTGGGGTGTTTTTGGCTGTTCTCGGTCTCGTGAAGCTGTCTATGCTGGTCTCGACCTTCGGCCTGGATTTTGCGATCAAGAACAGGCTCTGGCTGCCTCTCATAAACCCGAACGGGATCGCGGCGCATTTTACGCTCATGATTCCACTGATGCTTGTGCTGGCCATGGCGCGGATTAGGCGGTGGTTGTCCGTGGTTCTAGTGGCTGTGGCGGCAGTTGGTGGCGTCTGCTTGGTTCTTTCGTATTCCAAGGGCGGAGTAATCGGCTTCGTAGCCGCGATGCTTGCTTTTCTATTCATCAGGAGGCCGAAGACGGCGACGACAGCGCCTCATAGGCGGCGATTCGCTACAGTGGCTGTGATCGTCGTCGGCGCGGTTGTGCTGCTGCTGATCTCACTGGGCGAGGTCGGGCAGCGTGCGCGTGAGAGGCTTTCGGATCCAATAAGCCTTGAGAGTCGATCGTTTTTCTGGGGACTAGGCGAGCGGACCGTGGCGAGACATCCCGTGCTTGGAGTGGGCCTGCACAACAGCTACGTTCATGCAAGGATTGCTCACCTCGTTGAGTCGGGGCTTGAGGTTAATGTAAGGCAAAACGTCCTGGCGCACGCTCACAGCACATATCTCCACATCGCTGAGGGCACAGGAGTGATCGGGCTCTGCGCCTTCATGTTCCTTTTGATCACTGTAATCAGTAGAGGAATCTTGCTGCTAAAGAAGATGCCCTACGGCCAGACGTGGCTTATGACGAAGGGGGTTCTGGTGGGCTTGATCGGCTTCGCGATTCATGGATTCTTCGATCTGGAGTTCGGATCACCGGACTTAGACTATGCCTTCTTTGCCTACATCGGCCTCATAACTGCCGCAGAGCAGGTGTGGCGACGCGAGTTGGGAGAAGTCGTGCGACACACGAACGGCGCACGCAGAAGATCCAGGATGCTCCACTGGTGCTGCTTTGGCGTTCTGGCAGCCTTCCTGGTCGCGACTCAGGTCTCCAGGAGGTCGGAGCTGTTCTACCCAGAACTTGCCGCGGTCGGATTTTCCCTTAACCCGAAGTTCTTCGAATCGCTAGCAGAAGAGAAGATCCGAGCGGATGAGTTTGACGAGGCGACGACGCTCTATGAGAAAGCGATCGCCCGGAAGCGCGATTACCCCGAGTATCATGAGAAGCTGGGCTGGCTCTACTGGCTGCAAAGGGACACGAAGCGGGCCTTGTTGCACTTCAAGGCGGCTTTAGATTTCGACCCGCTCGGTGCGATCGGCGGTGAACACTACTCGGCGCTTGCTTTGTTTCTTTACGCGCAAGATGAATCCCAGCGCGCCTTGATCGTGATGGCCTCCGCGGTTCAAACCGATCCAAAGGTCCTGAAGAAAGGACTGTGGCATTATGTCCTGCGCGAAGATGACGGAGCGGAGGACTGGATGATAAGAAGTGAATTCACCACTTACAAAAGCGGCGACCCAGTTTCGTGGAAAGCGCTCAAGAGGCAAATCATCGCCCATCTGAAGAACGAGGTTGGACCGGCTAGAAGGATAGTGGGTCCCGTTAACTCCAAGCGCCGTTCTGTCTTGGGCTTTCCGGTATATGCGCTTCCGTGGTCGGTCACGGTCATCCAGCATTACCTTTACGAGAGGTATCTCGATGTCTTGGCGACCGATCCCTTGACCGCCAAGAAAATCCTGCTGAACATCGGGAAGGGCTATTATTACCTTGGCTGCGATGGCCAAGCTGAAAGCACTTTCAAGGAGGGCCTCAAGTTCTTCAGAGGGGACTTCAATTTCAGGAGAGCGCTGGCGGTCCTTTATGCAAGCCAGGGCAAGTATAGGAGCGCCGCAGAGCTCTTCTCGCAGGTCGGCGATAGCTACTCGGAGGGAATAGTGTGGCTTTCCGCCGGGCAATACGACCGGGCGATTGCTGTTTTCTCCAACCTGGTATCACATCACATGGAGCATCAACAGCCCCAAGAACACGCAAAGGCGCTCACCATGATCGGCAGGATCTATGAACGACAGGGAGGGCCCGACGCGCGCGTTCGTGCGAGAGACTGTTACGAGAAGGCACTCTTTTTGTCGCAGACCGCGGCCAATTACAAGCGGCTGTCGGACATTCTCTACGAGCTCGGAGAGTTTGACAAGGCGAAAGAGATGTACCGGAAGGCGCTGGAGCTGCATCAGGCTGGCCAGCCGCTACGGGATGACCCGGCCGAGACGTTGTTCACGGATTGAGTGCATCCAGGAATCGGCCGCCGAGCGCCTTCTCGTAAGCCATGAGGATGTTTGAGGTCGTTCTCTCCCAATTGAACTCTCGTTCGGCCCGCATTCTTGCCATCGCCCCCAGCTTCACTGCCAGTCGGGGGTCTTGCAGCAGCGATACTATGCCGTCCGCAAGGCCCTCCGTGTCATCTGGCGCGACGAGTATCCCAGCATCTGAAACGATTCTTGGAACATCGCCAACCTCGGTCGCCACGATCGCCTTCCCGGACGCAAGGTATTCGACAATCTTGAGCGGGCTCTTGCACCGCGCCAGCTCATTGTCCGGAAATGTCGCAACGCAGACATCCGCGGCGCTCACGTATTGCGCGACCTTCTGGTGGGATATGTAGCCTGTGAAATCAACAGGCACACTGTTTGTCTTCGCGAGCTCGCAAAGCTTCAGGAGCTTCGCGCCCCCTCCAACGACCATGAACTGTGCGTCCGGGACACGGTCTCTGACCTTTCCAGCACACTCGATGAACGCCTCGGCGAAGGATGCCTGCTCAAGCTGCCCTTGATACAACACCATAGGCCGTCTCACGCCAAGCGAATGGAGCGCCTCCGCGCTCAACTCACGGGGCGCAAAGAGCGACAGGTCCGCCCCAACGGGGGCGTCAAACAGATTCTCCGGTGAGGCGCCGTATTGCTCCGCAAGGCTTCTCAGCCTAGAGCTTGCGACTGAGACTGTATCGACAAGCCGGACGAGGCGCCGCTCCACAAAGCGGAACTCTCTGAGCTGTGAGTCGGCCGGCCGCTCGGCCGGAAGGGAGCTTCTGAGTATCTCGGTCTCGTTGTCATCCCAGTCATAGTGGACGGGTCTTCGGTTCAGGATTGAGGCCAAAACGGCCGGCAGCGACACAGTGGGATGGCATTTTTGAAAGTGAACGAGGTCATGCGACTTGAGCAGCCGGCCCGCAATTGAGGCGTTCCTGAAAATCGCTCCCTTTTCAGCGAAAAGCCGCACAGTTGGGACCCTTCCGAGGTAGGAGAACTCGCGCAAGGATAGGTTGATATCTGTCGGCGCCCGGTGAAGGTGACAGACCGTCGCAAGCGTTACCTCGATATTTCTCGCCAGAAGCTGCCTTATGATGTTGGCGGGGCGAACGAAGCTCGCAACTGCACCCGGCGCATAGGGATACAGAAATAGAACACGCACTCAGTTTTTTCTCTCTATCCGCCGCCAGAGGCCGCCGGGCTTCACACGGCCCAGGATTATGTGAAGCCAGCCGAGGATTATTCCGAAAAGTTGTAGAAATGGGAAGACCTCGCCGACAGCGATCATCAGCAACACGACGCCCAGCGCTGCCCACAGCACCCATTGTCCGAGCTTGCACGTCAAGAACACCAAATCGTAAACCATGAACGCCGGCAGTGTGAGTGCAAACGCCCGCCTGAAGGGTTGCGTCACTGCCCCGAAGAACCCGTAACGCGGGTTGAAAACCATAGTCCAGTAATGGCTCATCGTAACGAGCGTTGTGCTGACCCGGCGTCTTATCTGCACCGTCTCGGCCCAGACCGTCTCGGGGCAGGCTTCCAAGACCGGCGAGTTTTTGGACACGACGCATCTGTAGCCTTGCTTCCTGACGATAAACGTGATCTCGAGGTCGTCGATTATCGCTCTCTCTGGCAGCCTCTCGACCAGGTCGTGCCGAAACGCGAGGAAGCGCCCATCCAGGCTGCAAGCCGAGTCGATCAAACCCTCCGTGTATCTCATCTCCCAGTCCGAAACATGGAATCGGAGCTTGCTCCTCATATAGGGGATATTCCCGCTCTGTATCTTGACGAGACCAGAAGCCGCACCCACGTCTCCTCGTATCAGCCCCACGACCTCCTTGACTGCGCTGGGCTCGACAATCGTGTCAACGTCCGTCACGACGATGATCGCCGCGTCGGTCGCCGACAGCCCCGCGTTGATCGCCTTGTTCTTGCCTCGTTCGCACCGAAGCAATACGACGGGGTATTCCAAGACGATCTCCGCTGTCCGATCTGTGGAGCCGTTGTCAACGACCAGGTATGTCAGTTTGTCGGCGGGATAATCGACGCTCAGGACGTTTTCAATCTTCTGGCTGACGAACTTCTCCTCGTTGAAGACCGGCACCAATATCGCGACCGTCGGCCACTCATCAGGCTCGATGCTTTCGATTGAGTCCTTATGTTTGGCGATTGCTTTGCACAGCGCTGCATAGCCGAAAAGCACCGCGGCGATGATGACGGTCGAAATCCCGAATATGATCCACAGCAGAAGGTCCATAGACTCCTCATCACAAGCAGGCCCATGAAAGCAAACTCATCGCGGCAAGACTATTGGTATTGAGCATGGCAGTCAAGTTCTGGGCAGGCCGAAAGCTAGAACAAAGCATAGGGCGCAACTGAAAAGACAGAGGGCGCGCCAACTGGATGGTCTGGAGGAGATATTGCCCTCAACTGCTATGGTTATCGATCGGTCATGAACTCCCCTGTAATCAGATCGGTGGCTGTGAGTGTGTGCTGTTGCGCTCGTTTGAGCTCTTTTGAAGCCGGTTGTTGTGCGGACGATTGTTTCTTGGCTCGCGCCTGGCACGTGCATCTGCGCCGTCCCCCGCCAGCGAATCTGCGGGCACATCTTTACTCACATCTACGAACGGCGTGCCGCTCAGCCAAAACTCTCCGGCCGGAAGGTTCAAGATGAAGTTGAGCGTCGCAGACTCGGCCGCCACCCGAACCAAACGACTCTAGACAGGCTTGCCGAGGAGAGGACCGATCTTAATAGACGATCACTCGAGAATAGTGAACGGGAATAAGCTCGGCTCGCCGATGAACTCCAATCGGCCCGGGTTGGTCAGCGCGGCGGCAAAGAGATAATCACCAGGGCTTTGTGGGACGGTCGTCCGGAGGACCTCGCTCGGCCCGAAATCAAATCCGCTCGGCAGCACAACGTTAGCGACCCAAGCGTATGTCCCAAACGTGAGGCCGCCGGCGGTGAGGGAGACTACCGCCCCGTTCGGCAGAACGAATGCGACGTAAGCATCAATTGTGATGTCCGGTCCCGGATTCTGCGCCTCCATGAACCCGACAAGCATATCGCCGGGCGCGAACTCGCCGGAGTTGAGCGAGCATTGGATGTATGGGTTCTGTTCCTGCGCCGTTGGGTAGTGATAGCCGATATCCACGATGCCGGCGTCCGGGACGCCATCGGTCCGGGTGGTGAGCTTGTCGAGGCCGAGGCTCTCGGCTGTGCCGCTGCCGGCATCAAGGCAGGGGCTGTCCGCAGCCTGCCCGGCCGCCCGGCAGGATAGGTAGTAATCGCCCAGCGGGCCTGAGATGAAGAGCGGATCATCCGTGATGTTCCCCTGGCCCCCGCCATCCCAGCCTCGAACACACGAATACGCCATCACAGTATATCCACACTCAAACAGCTCGGGGCCCGTCGGCGCCTCGTTGCCCCAGACGATGCAGCTGCTGATCGTCGCGGCACACTGGTACAGCCCTCCGCCCTCCTCTCCGGCGGAGTTGTCGCTGATCGTGCAGTTGCTGATCGTCGCGGCACAGTTGAACAGCCCGCCGCCCCACCACTGGGCCAAGTTGCCGCTGATCATGGAGTTGCTGATCGTGCCCCAGCAGTTGTACAGCCCTCCGGCGAACGAAAACTCTCCGGTCAAGGAGTTGCCGGTAATCGTACAGTCGCTGATTGTCCCGTCACAGTATGACAGGCCGCCGGCGTAATACTCCGCCGAGTTGCCGCTGATCGTGCAGTCGCTGATCGTCCCGCCGCACTCCGACAGCCCTCCACCGCCAGCATACATGCCGGTGGCCGAGTTGCCGGTGATCATGCAGTTGCTGATCGTCCCGTCGCAGAGGCACAGCCCGCCGCCGTCCGAAACGTCGTCGCCGGTCGCCGAGTTGTCGCTGATCGTGCACTTGCTGATCGTCCCGGTGCAGTACCACAGCCCGCCGCCGGTGAGCGCCGAGTTGCCGCTGATCGTGCAGTTGCTGATCGTCGCGGCACAGTCGTACAGCCCGCCGCCCATTCCCCCCAAGTTGCCGCTGATCGTGCAGTTGCTGATCGTGCCGTCGCACCAGTACAGCCCGCCACCCCAGTTAGCGGAGTTGCCGCTGATCGTGCAGTTCGTGATCGTCCCGCCGCAGTGCGAAAGCGCGCCCCCGCCGAAGGCCTCCGCGGAGTTGCCGCTGATCGTGCAGTTCCTGATCCCCGCAAGAGTCATCGCTCCATATATGCCCCCGCATATGCCCCCGCCGTAGTGAGGCGTCCCGCCAGCGTAGTAAGCCCTCCCGTTAGTGATCGTCAGGCCAGAGAGGAGGCACGTCTCGCCCTCTGTGCCGCTAAACGTGACGACGCTTCTCTTCTGGCGGCCGTCAATCACGGTCGAGGCCACGATGTCTTCATCCTCGGGGTCCTCCGAACGCAGGATGATATTCTTCCCCTGGAAGCCAATGTTCTCGTAGTAAGTCCCCTGATGGACGACTATCACGTCGCCATCAACTGCGGTGTCAATCGCGGCCTCGATGGTCGTGAAATCCCCGCTCCCATCCTGATTGACCTGGTAGTCTGTTGCCAAGGCAAAAGAAAAGGTCATCGCCGTCAGGACCAACACTGCCAACACAACTGTTGTCCTCCCCATTTCCCCCCCCTTTTTAGTTTTTGGGGATTAACAGAGCAAAAAACAAGAGATCAAAGCAAAACCAATGTACATTATTATGACATATAAGCAGAATTTTGTCAAATTCATGTTCTTGACCCGAAGAATCAGATTGCCGTAACCGAGGTCTTGTTTAGAACCTGCTTGACGGGTCTATGGAGGAGTTTACGTTGGGTCTGCATGTTTCACCTCATCGGTGCAAGCGAGGCGCCCAATCTGTAACCCCCCAAGGGGGTGCCACGGGTAGCCGTCCGTGCAACGCAGCGGTGAGGCTGGGATGCGGTCCTCATACCGTCAGGCTGCGCCCGCGGCTACCCACATTGCGCCCGTTCAGGCGCTTACGAGCGCCCACCGGTGAACTCTGCTCATTCTCCTACGAAATCTCAGCTATGTAGCCAACAAACCAGCGGCTTAAGGCTTAATAATGGGGAAACTGCTGTCTTTTCGACGCACAGGAGTTTCCTATACGTGCTGAGAGTAGGGGCTGGTCGGGACCCCGCGCTTCTTGTTAGTTGACAGCGGCGAGGCGGGAGGCCAAGATTCGGGCTGCTATTCTTTGGTTCTTGCGGAGTTGGAACTTGACGAGGGGCGAATTATGCTGGCGAAGGTGAAGAGCTGCGCTGTGGTTGGGATCGAGGCCAACATGGTGGAGGTAGAGGTGGACCTTGCGCCTGGCACGTGCATCTACTCGGTCGTTGGGCTGCCGGACATGGCGGTTAAGGAGAGCAAGGAACGCGTCATATCGGCGCTTCGCAACGCTGGCTTCGACCTTCCGGACGGGCGCATCACGGTCAATCTGGCGCCGGCCGGCGTCAAGAAGCAGGGCGCGGGACTCGATCTGCCAATTGCCATTGGCATCCTGGCCGCGCAGGGCTTTTTGGAGCGGTCGGCTCTCGCCAAGTTCTGCCTCATCGGCGAGCTATCGCTCGATGGCCAGGTTCGCGAGGTTCCGGGCGTTCTTCCGATGACGATGATGGCCCGGGACGCCGAGTGCGTGGGCATGATCGTCCCGGACGCAAACGCCAACGAGGCGGGCGTCGTCGATGGCTTGGATGTCTTTGCCGTGAGCTCGCTTGCGCAGACCGTGGATTTCGTCAACGGCAACGTCGAGATACCCCGCACCGTCGTTGACATGCAGAGCGCCTTCGAGACCGCTTCTCACTACCGAATCGATTTCGCGGACGTGAAAGGCCAACTGCACGCCAAACGGGCGCTCGAGGTCGCGGTTGCCGGGGGCCACAATGTGATCATGATCGGCCCGCCGGGTGCTGGCAAGACCATGCTTGCCAAGCGCCTCCCGACGATCCTGCCCGAGCTGACGCTCGAAGAGGCGCTCCAGACGACGAAGATACACAGCGTCGCTGGGCTGCTCACCAAGGGCCAATCGCTCGTTGCTACGAGGCCGTTTCGGTCACCACACCATACCATCTCCGATGCTGGCCTGATCGGCGGCGGCGCATACCCTCGCCCCGGTGAGGTCTGCCTCGCCCACAATGGGGTCTTATTTCTTGACGAGCTGCCTGAGTTCCACCGCAATGTCCTTGAGGTGCTCAGGCAGCCGCTCGAGGAGGGCTCGGTTGTTATCTCGAGGGCGGCGCTTTCGGTCAAGTTCCCCACACGGTTCATGCTCGCGGCAGCGATGAACCCCTGTCCGTGCGGTCATCTGACGAACCCCAAGGTCGCCTGCAAGTGCACGCCAATTCAGATACAGCGGTATCGCTCCCGCATCTCCGGCCCGCTGCTCGACAGGATTGACATTCACCTCGACGTGCCTGTTGTCCCCTATTCAGACCTTGCCAAGTGGAGGCCGGGCGAGCAATCAGCCATCGTCAGGGCGCGGATCAACGGCGCAAGGAAGATACAAGAGGAGCGCTTCGCGGACGAGCCGTTCTTCAGCAATGCGCACATGCAGACTAAGGACTTGAAGCGATACTGTCGGCTGGATGAGCAGTGCGAGTCGATTATGGAGTCTGCGATCAACCGGATGGGCATGAGCGCCCGGGCCTACGACCGCATCCTGAAGGTCGCCCGCACGATAGCCGACCTGGCCAGCGAGCCGCGCCTCCTCCCCGAGCACATCTCCGAGGCCATCCAATACCGCACGCTCGACCGGCAGTTTGAGTGAGAGAGAGTGTGACTTGAAAGAGGTTGCCAGCACCCCGCATTCTGGGCGCCTCACCGAGGCCATAGATGCCTTTGTTCATGTTCTGGTTGAACGTTTCAAGCCCGAGAGGGTTATCTTGTTCGGGTCTCATGCCCGTGGCGGCGCCGATCCCCAGAGCGACGTTGACATATTGGTGCTGATGGACTTCGAGGGCCAACCATTCGAGCAGGCTTTCAAGATACGTTCTCAGATCACGAGGTCTTTTGCGTTGGACCTGCTAGTTCGACGCCCGGCTGATGTGCGCCGCCGGATCGAAATGGGCGATTCCTTCCTCAAAGAGATCCTCAAGAAAGGTAGGACACTCTATGAACGAGCTGGTTGATGAATGGGTAAGCAAGGCTGAGGCTGACGCCAGAACGGCGGAGCGTGAGGTCTCAGTAATAGACGAGCCGAACTGGGACGCGGTTTGCTTCCACGCCCAGCAGTGCATAGAGAAATACCTCAAGGGACTGCTTCGCGACAAAGGAATTGACCCGCCGAGGTCTCACGACCAAGACAGCTTGCGACCTTATTGACACACATTATGCCGGAGCTTGAGCAGCAGGCAGAAAAGCTGGAATGGCTATCGGTGTTTGCCGTCGAGTTCAGGTATCCCGGGCAACGTGCCGGCCAGATGGAAGCAGAGCTGGCCATTGAAATCATGCGCACGTTGAGCTCAGGGCTCCGAGCGCAGCTGGGGTTGGCGTAAGTTTGCGCTGGTCCGGCATATGACTGCATTTAGAAAGTCACTCGCGCGATAACCGACCTTGCTGACGAGCCGAACCTCCTCCCCGAGCCGTCTTCCAGGTCGCTCGATATCCATGCTTGTTAGGGACTCTTCTTACCAAGTAAGCGACAGATTCAATCTGGTTGGCGCATTAGACGGCTAAGTGTATATTCAACTTAGAATGCCAACACGGTATGTTGGTGTCATGGTCCAAATGAGATTGAACCTTCTGAGTTGAGGGAGTAATGCTCAAGCACATTGAGATCAAGGGCTATCGCAGCCTCAAAGACGTCAGCCTCGATATGGAGCCGCTAACCGTCCTCATAGGCCCCAATGGCGGCGGCAAATCCAACTTCATGGATGTGTTTGCCTTGCTCAACGAGGCGGCACGGGGTGGGCTGGCTGAAGGCATTGAAAGGCGGGGCGGTATCGGGAGCATTCATTATAGAGGTGGCGAGACTGGCCTGATGTTCAGGTTGCGCTTCGAAAGCCGGAAGTTGGCGACTCTCGGCGGTTCAATCGTCCTTTATTCTTATGACGTTTCCATTAAATCGCGTGGCACCTTTCCAGTGGTGCAGTCTGAGGAGATGTGGGTACCAGATTGGGTGCAAGAGAATCCTGATGAACCAGAGTCCGAATGGCTCGAGACCATTGAGGAGATGATCATGTCTCGCAGCAGCGATAAACCGAACCAAGTGCTGCAATACATGGGTCCGTACCAAATCCCGGAAGTCCCTCCTCCTCAGGTCAAAGAACTTGAAAGCGAGTCCGAACTGGCCATTTTTCAGATCAAAGACCGGGCGGCCTATCCGCGTCAATACAGGTTGCTGCAGGATTTGCAGAATTGGACCCTACACCCTCCTATCGATGTAAGTCCAGACTCTTCAATACGCAGACCGCAGACGACTAGGCCCGGCCTCCGGGTGTTCCGCCGGTGCGAGAACACTGTCGCCGTGCTTCACGCCATTGACCAAACGCGCCCTGACATCTGGGGAGAGATGCTTGATGTACTGAAGGTCGCTTGCCCTGAGCTACGTGACATCAGATTCCCTCCGCAAGGTGGCGATGGGAAGGTCTTTCTGTGGTGGTTCGAGAAGCCATTTGAGAACGAGGCGGGCTTCTCGCCGGAGCATCTTTCCGATGGGATAATGAGGGTGCTCGCGCTTGCTGCAATACTGATGACACCCGACCCGCCACCTCTGATCTGCATCGACGAGCCGGAGATAGGGCTTCATCCAGAGCTTGTAGAGCTGGTCGCAGAGCTTCTGCAATCGGCAGCGACACGGACCCAGGTCATCGTTGCGACGCACTCACCAGAGCTGGTCTCGAAGCTGAAGCCTAATGAAGTTGTTGTGGTCGAGAAGGAGGACGGCGCCACCGTCATGGAGCGTCTATCGGAAGAAGACCTGGCGGTTTGGCTCGACAAATTCCGCCTGGGCGATCTGTGGCTGGCCGGTGACATCGGGGGCCTCCCTTGAAGGGGAACGCCAAGAACATAATCGTGCTTTGTGAGGGCAAGACCGAGAAAAGGGCTGTCAAGTACTTCATCGGCCCGCAGTGGGAGAAACACGGTTTAGGATCGATAGCTCTTGTCACGAAGAACCTCAGGGCGAAGCTCGAGGACGTTTTCAAGCGTGTTCCCATTCATCGAAATGAGCCCGGCGTCCTTGCCGTTTTCACGCTAATCGACCTATACGGCATGAATCGCGTCAGACATAAACCAGACAGCACCCTCGAGCAGAAGGTCGAGGCGGTCCGCGCTTGGCTCAGGGATGATTTCGACAATGACCTGCAGGCTTTCTTTCATCCTCATATCGCCGTTCACGAGCTCGAGGCGTGGCTGCTCGCCGACGGGAAATGCATCGGCCCGGATGTCAAACCTCTTGCCAACGCCGAGGAGAAGAACTTCCAGAATCCACCGAAGGCCAGAATCAAAGAGATGCTTGCGCGGCGGCGCAAAGGGGATGGATATCGCGAGGCCATAGATGGGGAGATCATGTTCAAGAGGGCTAGATTCGACGTGGTCTATCACGGCTGTCCATATTTCCGGGCGTTCTACGACGATTTGAAGGAAGTCGCCGAGGCTGCCCTGCAGGATCAGGCTATCTAAGAGAGCATGGAACCGGGGAAATGGGCAATGTGAGGCGGAAGAGGTGGGCGTTTGCTGCGATTGTTGTGACGTCCGCTGTTCTGTTTAGCGTTTTCACCGTCGGTGCTCAGGTTGAGACCATGGGTATCGCCCATGTAAGGGATAAGGGCCTAGGTCTCGCCTATACAGCCGGTGCAGCCGAGGAACTCTAGATCACGCGCCACCAGACTGTTCTTAACGGGACGTCGGAGGAACCTTTTCAGTATAGGGTCCTTTCGGAATACCTCGTTGAGGGGGCGGTTGCTCTCGCGAAGAAGCTACAGGTCCCTCATCCACATTCCTGGGGATTCATCGTCTTTCGCGTCCTTCAGAGCATATTGTTATTCATTCTTGCGGCTCTATACTATAGAAAACTTGGTCTTGACACATACGTAACACTTATTGGATTGTCGTTGCTTGCGTGGGGAATGAGTCACTCCTTCTACGGCAGTGATTTCCAGTTTAGTACGTTTTCCGACGTCATCTTCTATCTGTTGGCAGGACTGGTCATTTTGCAGAAGAGGTATGTGTGGATCATTGCTATTACAGGGTTGGCCGTCCTGAACCGGGAGACAAGCGGTCTTATACCGCTGATGCTGTTGGCGACTGAGGTATTCTCCCGACGAGGAAAGTGTATTTCCAGAAAAGTCATTTCTTTTGGGGCAGCAGCTCTGGCTTTGTATGCGATTGGCTACCTGGGCATCAGATATCTGCTTGGACCTCGAGCTTTGCACGCTCCCCATGGGTACCGTCAAGGTTGGGAGTTATTCAGTGCCAATCTGTGCTCGTCCCGTTGTTGGTTTCAGCTGCTTGCGACATTCGGCATAATCCCAGCACTGGCCCTGCTTTCAATCCACCGATGGCCTCGTCTTCTGAAGCTGTACCTCTGGACGATCGTCCCATTTTGGTTCTTGCTTCATTCCTTTGTCGGCGTCATGTTTGAGACGAGGCTTTTTCTGGTTCCCCTCGCCTTGGTCTTCGTCCAAGGAGCGCTATTCGGTATTCCGAATGCGAATATGAAGCACAGTTGAACTCTGCGGTATGTCGCCGGTCGCAGCCTTATGACCTCGGGTGCGACTTGTTATAGACTTTCTTGAGCCGCTCGATATTGGTGTGGGTATAGATCGATGTAGTGCTGATGTTCTTGTGCCCGAGTAGCTCCTGAAGGTGCCTCAGGTCCATTCCAGCATTGTAAAGGTGAGTCGCACACGTATGACGCAGCTTGTGCGGGCTGATGACTTTTGAACTACCCGAGAGCGCCATGTATTTGTGAACCAGCTTATTGACTGACCTCGTTGAGAGCCGCGCGCCGTTTCTATTGAGAAAAAGCGCCTTCTCCCTTGGGTCTTTCGGTCCCTTATAGACCCCATCCGGCTTTGGGCGGGCCTGAAGGTAATCCCTTAGCGCCGAAACTGCTGCCTTGCCGACTGGGACAAGTCGCTCCTTGCCGCCTTTGCCGAGTATCCGAACCTGACGAGGCTTCAAGTCAACATCAAAAAGAGATAGACCGCAGAGCTCTGACACTCTGATGCCGCAGCTGTAGAGCAGCTCCAGAATTGCCTTGTCCCTGAGTGCAAAAAAACCGCGCTTTGCCCCGATGACCTCGACAAGCGCAAACGCCTCGTCAACGGTCAAGAAGACCGGGAGTTTTTTCTCGGGCTTCGGGCCGGTTACGAGCTCCGCCGGATTGTCCTTCAGCCCCTGGCTGCGGCAATGGAACCTCAGAAAGGCTCTTACCGCGGCGAGGCGCCTTTGGATGGTCTTCTTGGAGTCTCCGCTGTAGAACCGGTCGGCCACGTATGCGCTGATGTGTGCAGCTTTCAGACCAGCCAGCGACTTGTTTCCTATTTCGATTTCATCCTTGTCAGGGCCGGTAGCTCGTGTGAGCTGAACTACTCCTTCCTTAGCCAGGTAACGAGCAAAGGTCTCGATGTCAGAGCTGTAGTTCCTGACTGTGTGATGCGAATAGCCGTGCGTCTTCAGATAACGAGCAAATCGCTTTACTTCCTCAATAGAGGTCTTCAAGGCTGTTTAGGCCAGGCGGAGGCCTTTCTTGCCCTCGACAATCATCAGTCGCCAGCTGATGGGACAAGCTGCCAATGAGGCTCCTCCATGTAGAAGCTATGGGTTCTGTTGACGAGCCTTACAGTTGCGACCTTGCGGAATTTGGGGTCATCAAGAGACCTAAACTCCGCCTCAATCCAAGCATCCTCTGTCAGGTAGTAGTTGGCGATGTTTGCACGGGGCCTCTGATTGACGCTGACGATCTTGAACTTGATCGCCTTGACCGGGACATAAGTGTCCTCACCGAGAATGTCTTCTTCGGTCGTGCGAAATAGATTTCGGACATCAACGTCGTTACCGCACCTGGCCATCGCTTGCTTGTCCATTGCGTTGTACGCTTCCACATACGTCTCAAGCGCGGCCTCTGGCGACACAAAAGGCTTCCCACCGCATCCCACAAGCGCCAAAATGGCAAATAGGACGCAAAATCCACTCAACCTTCTAAGCATCATATAACCTCCCTTAGGGGTTAGCTGCCGCGTGCCTTTCCCTAGTAGAGCACTTCGATGTTAGAATCTCTACCTATAAATATAGTCAATCGTTCTTGACAATGCAAGTACCTTTTTTCATTTCTTATCGTGCTAATATGGACTCGACCCTGCAATGATCGGCCTGTGTAATCACAAGATGAGGAGATCGGATGCTCGTGGGGCAAGAAACAGAGCGGCCAGAAGGCAATAGGCCCAAAGACGTGACTTGCACGCCCAACAAGCGACTTTGGACGCTTTGGCTGATTCTCGCCATTGCCGGCTTCGCCCTGTTCTCAAACTCTCTCTCGGTTCCCTTCTGGGAGGACGACTTCATCTACTTGAGGCAGGACCTTGAGAGGAGTCTTGACAGGATGTTCGGCCACGTTGAACGAGGGACGCAAACGTATTGGTTCTATCGGCCGTTTGTTGAGGTCTCATGGTCGCTTGAATACCTAATTTGGGGCAAGAGCCCCGCCGCCTTCAGGATCACAAACATTCTTCTTCACCTGGCCGTCACAGTCCTGATGAGCATTCTCCTATCCAAACTGCTGGAGGTCCCCTCGTGGGTTGCGTTTGTGGCCGGCGCAGTCTTTCTCTGCCACCCCGCCAACCAATGCACAGTAGTGTGGCTTTCCAACAGGTTTGAGCTGTTTTACACATTCTTCTATCTGCTTTCATTTCTTTGCTTCATCGAATATCGGGGAAGGCGAGGAAGGCTGCCGCATTACATCCTATCGGTTCTGTTCTTTGCCCTCTCGATACTCTCGAAAGAAAACGCCATCACGCTGCCGGCGGTGCTATTGCTCTATGAACTACTCCTCGCCGGGCCAAGGGCGCGTCTGAAGAAGAGCCGCGTTGTAGCATGTCTGCTGAGGCTCTTGCCGTTCGTGTTGATCTGTGCCCTCGCGCTGCTTCGGCGCGTTCTGGCCTACGGCGGCGAGGCATTTGTGCATTATAGGGGCACGGACAGCTGGCTTCTCGTGGTCAATATTCTCAGGCACATCAAGTGGGCGCTGCTGCCATTCAAGGCTCTCGACCTCGCCGAGTTTGCTGAGGTGTTTTTTCTTCAGATTCTGCTTCTGCTCGTCGCCGTTGTGGCCTTTTCGTTCACCCATAAGAGAAAAGCCGCGTTCCTTATCGGGTTCGTCATTTTGACTTCGCTGCCCATTCTCAACCAGAGCGGTCTGCGCCACATCTACCTGCCGTTGGTCGGCGTCATCCCTCTGGTCCTCATTTCCGTGTTGTGGGTGCTGCAATTCATCCAGGATTGGACATCTAAAAGAGGAGTTCACTACACTGGCATGGGAACCACTATCTATATCGCGGTGCTGATGACATTCGCATTCCTTTGGGCTGCCTCAATACCCGGTCATGGTAAGATAATTCCTGAAGTAGGCCTTCTTCACTGGATAGCCAACGGCAGAAACGCGCTTATCGGCCTCGCCTTGCTTCTCGTTCTGACACTCGTGCGGGCCAAAACGTTCAAGCTCAAGATGTGCTCCGCCAAGATCAAGCCGTCCGTTGCGACGCTGCTTCCTGTCGTCGCCATCATCTCCGTTTTCGCGGGCGTTACTTTCGCATACAACGGACAGAACGTCGAATGGGGCAAGGGCATCTGGCGGGTCTATTCATCGCTTGATACGCTTTCTCTTCCAGTGAAGGATGGCGCCGAGATATACGTGGTGGACCCGCCTTCAAGCAGCCACCTTACTCCGATAGCATTCCACTACTACCCGCGGCAGGTGCTGGTCGATGATGGGATCGAGGGATTCTATTACAACCACCGATACGGGGAGACGATTGCTTCGGACATGATATTCTTCCTGGCATTTGATGATGGCCAACTCGTTTTGAGTGAAGACCTGAAGAATGCTGTCCTCACGAGGTTTGACCTGCGAAAAAGCGCCCAATTCAAGCCCATCGAGGTTTGTTGGACGAGCAGATCGTGGGTTCCGGGCAAACTCTCGGACTGCAAGCAGCTGCCCGGCGAGATAAGGGCTGACCCGGGGAAGTTCGTTGTGTCGCGGATTGACATTCCGGTCAGCCTTCTGGATACACTTGTTCTCTCGTTCGACGGAGCGAGAACGGGAGCAGAGATTATGGGCAGATTCGAGTGGCAGACCGGCGAGGGCGCGGATGCGCGGCAAGAGCATTTTACGGATTTCACGGGAAGGGCCAAAGACGATGGCCTCCTTTCGATTGACCTCGCCCTGGTCGCTCAATGGCTTGAAACAAGGTCGATTGTGGGGTTTTCCGTTGAGTATGGTTCAGACGAACCATCGCAGCTGACGGCCGTGGCCCTTTCCAGCGAGAAACTGAAACCTAGGAGCAGGTTCATAGAGATAACCCTCCCGAAGGGCAAGACCTTCTCCCGGGCGCCTCAAGTGGTGATAAGGGACCTGCTCAGGGAGGTCAAATGACATCCCGACCCGCAAAGGCGGCTCCCCGGGACGAGGCGATAAAAGCGTTTCGGATAATCCTGGGTCTTGCGTTCACATCAGTCATTATCGCGCTAGTTATATGGTCGTCGGCAATAATCACGCGGTTTTTGATCCCTGTGTCGTTCGAGGCGGAGAATGTCAGCCAGCCGGCACTCTCATATCGGCTCTTAGAGCGGCCGTTCGTCGTATCGGGGCAGCGCACCAGTGTCAGAAAACTGGCCGGCCTCGCTCGTGGGGGGTACGACCTGAGCATTACGTGCGCCATCGAGGGTGAGGGAGGAGTCGGTTCCGGAACACTTCTCGCCTCCATTAACGGACGAGAGGTTGGCCAGTTGCGTGTATCACACATAACGCCGAGAGCATTTTCTTGCCCAATCGACGTTTCCACCTCCACTTTTGAACTGGGTGTGAAGTTCGAGGCTGACGGTGAGTGCTCGCTGAGGATCGACCAGATTGAGCTCAGAAGAACGAGCGATCTTCTGTATAAGCACGCCGCAGACCGCTATGGGCTTCCGGGCGGCCGGCGGATAGACTTCCAGAACCCGCTTCAGCTTGGTATTGACGTCCCGGCGAACGCGTTTGGGCTTTTGGTGCGAGCCAGAGTTGATGAGCTTTCCCTTGGGCCGCCCGAGCTGACAGTGTCCGCTGACAGCGAGCAACTCGGCAACCACACGATGTTCTGGCTCAAATGGTCGGATTACCTGTTCGGTCTCCGAGATTGCGCGGAAAAGACCGTGAGGCTGTCGCTCAACGTCGCAAACGCAAGGGGCATTGCGATTGTCGATCACATCACGATTCTTCAAAGGTCAAAAAACAGAGCGTATTTCCTTAACATCCTCGGCTCGTTCCTTGAGGCGTGCTCGGCTTACCGCGACGCCGCCAAGTGTTACCTCGCATCTCTGAGGTTCTATCCTGAGAACTGGCGGAGCAAGAACGAGCTGCTACAGCTGCTTCTTGAGCAAGGAATGGCCGACGAGGCCGCCGTGCTGCTACACTTCTTCGATCGTTTTCAGCCACATTTTTCCGATCCGCGCATTCAGGCGGAACAGCTCTCGAGGGCCGCCGCCGTGCTAGTGGCTTATCATGACACGGAGCGCGCCGTGGAGCTCATCGACCGGTATTTTCGCACGTATGATCCGACCGGGGCTGCGGAACTTCTGAGCCAGAAGATGAAAAGCCTTCGGGGATCGAGGAAGACTGCGAACATCTCAGAAGACGCCTGGACGCTGGTCCCGGCAAGGGACCTTTGGGTCGGCATCGTTCCCGCGCTGTCCAACGGCCGGGAGGTCAGCATGATTGAGGACGCGTTGTCCGGGCGCCGGGATACAAACGTTCTCGTCCAAGAGAGGCGGGAGAGGCGCCTGCTGGAGCAGATTTACGACGTCCCGAGCGGTGTTCTTTCGCCCAACTTCGTCCTGGCGGACCCCGACAACGCCGAGAAGCTCGTGTCGGGCTGGGACAAACCCCAGGGCGAGAGCGTCGTTTGGGGAACGGGCGCCTCGTCCGTTCTTGCCGTCGATATCGAAAGGCCGAACGACGTGCTTCTAACGTTCAGAGTTAAGCCCAGATTCGTCTATAACCTCCTGCCCAGGATGGTCGTCTCATTCAATGCTGAGCCGCTTCGGGAGATAATCCTTCTGCCGGGGTGGCACGAGTATCAGACCTTTGTGCCTGCCCAATTGCAGAACCGAGGCGCGAA
The DNA here is from genome assembly GCA_964480475.1 of uncultured bacterium. GTDB lineage: Bacteria > B130-G9 > B130-G9 > B130-G9 > B130-G9 > CAYZPW01. The sequence continues at coordinate 27,109 of CAYZPW010000026.1, forward strand.
CGAGCTGACATTGGGCTATAAGTATTTCGGCGCCGACACAAAAGGGGACGGCGGGCCCACGGACCGCAAGGTCGCGTTCCACTACATCGAGTGGTGGCGGACCGACGAGCGGTTCAAGGACCGCTTCATCTACGAGACTGGGACAATCGTCGGCGACCACAGATTTGAGATCGACGGGGACGTCCGCCAGACGCTGTTTGTGCACCCGCCGAGGGCGGTTTTCTATCCCATTGTGATATGGCCTGATACAACGCTGTCCTTTGGCCTGGGCATCTCGGAGAAAATCTGGGACAGGGGCGGCGACGGCACGCTGTTTAGGGTCTTGCTGTATCCCGAGAACCGCCGAGACACGGACGCCGAGCCGATCGTCCTTCTCGAGAGATTCCTCGACGCGTGCGGCAGCCCTGACGAGAGGCATTGGTTCGACTATCAGCTCGACCTCTCGGGACATACCGGCACCGTAGGGAAGCTGGCCTTCGAGACGCTCCCTGGCGAGAAGGGCGACGTCTGGTACGACTGGTCAGGCTTCTCTGACCCGACAATCTGGGAGACCATCGAATACATCGACCTGTCGGGCAAATCGCTCAGCGCCTCGATCAGGTGCCGGGGCGGCAGATACACGATTGCGGTGTTGGCCAAAGGCGCCCCCGTAAAGGTATTGCCCCCGTGGCTTGCTGTTATGATAGACGGCGAACACGTCCAGACTTTGCTCATCAAGCACCCCGAATGGGCCCCCTACTGGCTGACGACCGACATCTCGGCTGGCCACCACACGATAACACTCTACTTCGCAAACGAAATGGACCTCAGCCAGTCCTGGGAGCCAATGCGCGTCCTAATCGGCGGCGTGGGCTTCTTGCCCGCGTAGAATGGCGTCCGCAGATTACGCAGATTCCACAGATTGAAATGGCGATTCCTCCAACCGAACAACCGGTCCACGAAGAACACGAAGTGCCGCCAAGTCTCTTTCTTCGTGTTTCTCGGTGTCCTTCGTGGATCATCGTCCATTGATCAATTGACCTTTTCTCCTTTTCTCCTGTTTCTGTCTTATACAAGCTCTCAAGCCTCGGCCTTGACGGCTCTTGCGTTATGCCGCATATTACATTGGCGTGAGATTCGTTGGCCCTTGTTTGTGAGAGACCGGGAAGAGATATGATTCGAGAATGCCTTGACGCTCGGCAGCGACAGGTGCTCAAGAGCGTCGTCGCGCATTATATCAACACGAACGAACCCATCGGGTCCCGCACCGCTTCAAAGGAGACGGGCCTGGGCCTCAGCCCGGCCACGATACGAAACATAATGGCCGACCTTGAGACTGAGGGCTTTGTAAGCCAGACGCACGCCTCGTCCGGACGTATCCCGACCGACAAGGGATACAGGTATTTCGTTGACAACCTGATGTCCTGCGAGACGCTTACTCCGGCTGAGAAGAAGTCGATTGCCGAGCAGTATGACGATAGCTCGCTTTCCGTTGACGATTTGCTCACGCAGACTTCGGAGCTCTTATCGACCTTCACCAGGCAGACGGGCATCGTGTCGCTGGTCGATCTTTCCGGCGTCGTCTGCCGTCACGTCGATTTCATCCACGTGCAAGACCGCCGTATCCTTGCCGTTATCGTCGCGGAAAGCGGCATCGTGACTAATAAGATCATCACACTCGATGAGGCGATCTCCCAGGAGCAGCTCGACAAGCTGGCCCGCCTCGTCAACGACCGTTTCGAGGGGCACTCGCTACTGAAAATACGCGAGCAGATTCAGGCTCAAATGGATGATGAGCGAGTGCATTTTGACCTACTCCTCGACCTTGCGCTTCGGATATCGAAGGAGGCGTTCCCGACAAAAGAGGAGGCGGAGAAGGTCTATGTCGGGACGAGGCAGAACATAATCCTTAACGAGGATTCCGCCGACATAGAGCGACTCAAAGGCCTCCTCATAGCGATGGAGGAGAAATCCAGGTTAGTCCGAATACTCAATGAATGCTTATCCGGTGGCCCAAAGATATTCATAGGTAAGGAATGCGACATTGAGGAACTCAACGACTGCTCGCTCGTCGCTGGGTCATACGAGTGCAACAATCAGGTGCTCGGAACTGTTGGAGTATTGGGGCCGACGCGGATGCAGTATGCGAGGCTTATCGCAATCGTCGATTTCACAGCAAAACTAATGAGCCGACTTCTTTCGAGGTAGTTTTTGAACATTTCCCGGCGAGAGATTTCGAGTTCTGAGACAAGGAGAGCTTTTGTGACACGTGTAGGAAGAATCTTAGTGTGGATAGTTGTAGGTTTAGTAGCGGCGTTTGCCGCGAATTGCCTTGCGGACTCGATCGGCGAGTCGGCAATAGGCGCCTCATCCGGTGCTCGGCGGCTCATAACGCTGCCTGTTAAGTTCTCTCAACCGCAGGTGACGGAGGTTAACGATCTTCAGGAGATTGACCTTGTAGAGTGCGAGCAGAAGATCGAGGGATTTTCGTGCCCGCAATTGCCGTATCAGACCATGAGTTTGAAGCTGCCATACGAGGCGCGGGACGTTCGGCTCGAGGTATGTGATCCCAAGTTCGAGGAGATCGAGCTTGGCGGGCCGATTCGGGTCTCAGATGGCCCTGTCCCACTATCGGACCCTGCTTTGTTCACGCCGGTTGCGAGCCCGGAGTTCGAGGAGTCGGCCTGGTTCCCGAGTTGCTGGGCTCAGATGCGGGTGAGCGGCGGACGTGACGTTGACGACTGGAGCTTCAAGAAGTTCGTAACGATCGGTGTTTATCCGGTGAGATACCTTGCGAGCGAGATGAAGCTGCGGTCGCTCACGTCAGCCAAGATCAGCGTATCCTACACCCTGGAGGCCGAAGAGCGCAATACAAAAGGCGGCGAGGAGACCTGGGACATGCTCATCGTTGCGCCCGAGGAATACGCGGAGATACTTAGCGGTTTTGTGGTGCACAAGAACCTCACGGGGCTCAAGACGGTCCTCGTCACGCTCGAGGAGGCTGCTGCAAATGCCCACGGATCGGATGACGCCGAGAAGCTCAAGTATTTCATTTCGGAGCACGTCCGGGACCACGGGACGCGCTTCGTTCTCGGCGTTGGCGACGCGGACAAGTTCCCGGTGCGATACGCCGACGTCTGGGACAACTACGACGATTACTCTAACGTGACCGACGGCCACGTGGTTCCGTCGGACCTCTATTACGCGGACCTTTACGATGAGGACGGCGAGTTCTGCACCTGGGACGCAGATGGCAACGACATATACGGCGAGTCGTCATCGAGCAGGCCAAATCATGACCGCGTTGATCTCATGCCGGACGTCTTGTTCTCGAGGCTTCCGGCCGGTCGAGAGGCCGACCTCAACCTGATGATTGCGCACATAATCAACTACGAGCTGAACGTCTCTGATAATTCGGTGGATTTTGAGAGGGCCGTTCTGTGTGGGTCAGTCATCTCTGGGCCGGACCCCGAGGGAGAATACGCTTGCGAGCAGCTCGCGTCGGATGTTTTCGCGAACTACAACATCATCAAGCTCTACACCACGAGCGAATTCGATAGAGACGCAAAACTGACCGACCGCAGTGTTCTGCTCAACGTCAGTCGGGGCTGTGGTTTCGCAACGTATGTTGGACACGGCACCTATCAGATGTGGGCATTCGGCATGGGCAACTATCTTTACGCAGGCCAAGTCGGTGAGCTCGTGAACGCCGAAATGCTCCCGTTTGTCTCGGCCGCCGCGTGCGAGACGTCCGGCTTCGACAACGAGAACTGGGAACATCCGCAGTTCCCGGCGATTGGGGACAGCATCGGCGAGCAGTTTGTGTCCTGTGTCGATGGCGGCGCCATAGCGTACGCTGGCGCGACGCGGGTAGCCTACGGCGCGGGCTCAGGCTCCAGCTGGAACATGTATTTCGCGGCCAAGCTGAATCGCCTGATGCTCAAGGCCCACACGGACGGATATCGCGCGGTCGGTGAGATGCTCTTAAAGGGCATTGAGGGCTACATCGGCGGATGGTGGTCGCCCTCAGTCTATGACATGAAGACCGTCATGGAATACGCGACGTTTGGCGATCCGTCGCTGCAAGTTGGCGGGAAGGTTGAGGCGCTCGCGCCTCCAATCCATGTGCAGCTCTGTGTGCCGAGATTCGCTTATCAGAGTGAGACGATTGGTCTGAACGTGTCGTGCAGCAATTTCGCGGACAGTAGGGATGTCCTCTTCGCGGTCGCGGTCGTCTCGCCCCAGGGAGAGATGCTCTACTACCCCGATTGGGGGCCGGAGCTCACGCTTGTCCCGTTCACGCTTGAGGCTGGCTTCTCGATAGAGGATGTCGAGCTTGCGACGATTGACACGTCGCTCTGTCCTAAAGGGAGCAATACGTTCTATATTATGCTGTTTGATCCCGATACACTAACGCCTTGTAGTAATCTTGGTGGGAGCTGCTTGTACATTAAGTAGAGACAAAAAGCCGTGCTAGACGGGGAGCCAGCGGTGCCCTGAACCTGCAATCCGCTATAGCAGGGTCGAATCCCCGCCCCCGGCCAGCTGGTTTTCGGTCTGACCGTCGTAAGCGGCGTTGAAGGTCGGGTCCTACGCAACGAGACTCTGTGAAATCCGTCAGGCCTGGAAGGGAGCAGCGGTAAGCGGACCCTCTCGTGTGCCGCAGGGCAGCCTGATTGGAGCTGGCTGCGATTGGTATCGCGGGGGCCTCTGGTCAAAGGCGGGTGCACGGCTTTTTTCGCCTAAGCCAAATCCCGAGAGTTCTCCGTGGATTTTGGAATCGGCAGGGCGCCAAGCGCATCCTTTGCGAAGTTCTCCACGTAAGAGAGCCGTTGTGGGATTTTGCGCTCTTCTTTGTCGTAGTAGCTTCTAAGCTCCTCCACGAATCTCCGCAACCAGGTCGCCCTTGTTTGTTCCCTGTTTACCTCGATAAGTGAGGCTTTGCGAATCTGAATCTGTCCCCAACCCAAGTTGGCTATGCGGAGGCACTCCCAGGTCAACCACTCGATGGGTGTGACGCGCATGTCCTCGATGGCGATCTCTCCATTCTCAAGGTTGTGTTTAACCATAACAACGACGAAGTGGTTCATTTCGGAACGGTAGAAATCAAGGAGTCGTTTCACGGAGGTGATATTCGGCATATTGAATTCTGTGGCCGTTCTGTGCGTCTTTATGTCCACTGCGTAGTTGTCTTGGTCCACTGCAAAAGAAACGTCCTGCATTGCCCGGCGCCCGTAATCGGACTTCACGCTGTCAACCAGGCCTGCGCTTATCTGCTCGAAGTTGTCCACTAGTATCCTCTCGATGGCGTCACCGAGTGCCCGGGTGCTGCGCCGGAACTCTGGCGCGACGAGTGACAATCTTGCCCTATCCAGAAACGAGACAATTCGAGCCGCGATTTCATCGTAGATGAATGTCAAAACATCTCCTTTTGAGAAGGTCTGACTCGCAGGTCGAGGCGCTTCAAGGCAAGCTGCACATATTCTGGGTTCAATTCGAAGCCAATGAAATGCCTACCGAGTCGACGGGCCACAGCAGCAGTCGTGCCCGAACCCATAAACGGGTCGAGGACAATAGCGCCTAAGTCAGTGCTGGCCTTCAGTATGCGCTCCAATAGCATTTCTGGTTTCTGGGTAGGGTGTGGGGTGTTCTCCCGCATAGACCAAAATGGCACAACCGTATCAATCCAGATGTTCGAGGGGCAAGTGTAGCGATAGCGCCCGTTATCTGTTTCGGCCCAGTCCTTTGGTCTGCCGTTTTCCCGATAGGGTGCGATCACTTGCTTCTTGATCTTCACTTCGTCGAGATTGAACACGTAGGATTCGCCTGCAACCGCAAACCAGATATCCTCCATGTTGCTCTTCCAGTTCTTCCTGCTTCCCCTACCTTTCTCGCGACGCCATGTGATTCGGTTCTTGATGGTGAGGTGTTTAGCAATGATCGATTGAAGGGCCCCAGAGTAGCGCCAATCGCAACATACGTAAAGCGCTCCGGTTGGCTTTAGGACCCGCGCGCCCTCCTTGACCCACTTGGAAGTCCATTCCAAGTATTCGTCTTCTGGCATCCGATCGCTATCGTTGCCGAAGTCCTTTCCCAGATTGTACGGCGGATCCGCAAAGACGAGGTCAATAGAAGATGAAGGAATCAACGGGAAGGCCTCTAGACAATCGCAGTTGTATATGTTGTCCATAGCCTCCGCAAGAGACGCAAGCGATCGAAGACCCCTCAACAGGGAAACCTTCCCGTATTTGTTCCGATCTTTTCTTGTTAGAAACAGCGTTCGGTTTCTCGGCGCTATACTCCTGTTTTCCTTATACAGCCTGTCTTGAGCGCTCATCGCTTATGGTCCCAACCCGTGTAACACATCACGCGATATAGTGACATCGATGCCGTCATTACTACTAGTATATTCTGCCCAGTAGTATATTATGCCAAGCTGCAGTCTTCTCTGCAACAGCTTCTTTCTCAACTGCACCGCAAACCCGGGGCCGCTTTCTCACCTATGACAACGGGGCCTGCAAGTTCCTGCCATTGACACGAGGAGCGCCCCTCTGCACACTCTGCTTTAATGCGCGAGTTTCAAAGCGCACATATTCTGACACGACCGTGGGGACCTGAATGTGCCTGAATACGTAGTTATAGCGAGGAAGTATCGGCCGGCGACGTTCGAGCAGCTGGTGGGGCAGGAGCACATCGCCAGGACGCTCCAGAACGCGATCCGGCAGAGCAAGATCGCCCACGCCTTGCTGTTCTGCGGTCCCCGTGGAGTAGGGAAGACGACGACGGCGAGGATATTTGCCAAGGCGCTGAATTGCAAAGAAGGCCCGACGCCGACGCCGTGCTGCAAATGTTCCCCCTGTCGCGAGATACCGGAGGGCAACTGCATCGACGTGATTGAGATAGACGGCGCGTCCAACAACAGCGTCGATGACGTCCGCCTGCTGCGCGAGAACGCGCGATATGCCCCAAGCCGGGACCGCTACAAGGTGTATATAATCGACGAGGTGCACATGCTGACGCCTCAGGCGTTCAACGCGCTCCTCAAGACGCTGGAGGAGCCGCCGCCTCGCGTCAAGTTCGTCTTTGCGACCACGGCGCCTGAACGGATTCCCGCGACGATTCTGTCCCGCTGCCAGCGATACAACTTCCGCCGGATAGGCCGCTCGGAGATGCTCGTAAATCTCAAGCAAATCGCCCAAGCCGAAGGCATCCCCGCCGATGACGAGGCGCTTGGGTTCATAGCCGACAAGTCCAGCGGCTCGCTCAGAGATGCGCAGAGCATCCTTGACCAGGCGCGCTCAATGGCGGCTGACAAGCTGACGCTCAAAGATGTATCGAAGCTCCTCAGCGTTACCGATACTGCCTTTCTTGCTGAGTTCGTTGACGCTCTCATCGATAGCGATCCCGGGCGTGTGATACACGGCGTCGAGAAGCTCTTTGACCAGGGCGTCAATTTCAGGGTGTTCTTCGCGGAACTCGTGGCATATTTCCACAAAATGCTGCTTGCGCTTTCGGTTTCCGAAGAGGAGCAAGTTAGGTCGGTCGAGCTCGGTGCGGACGAGGCGCAAAGGCTGGTCGAGCAGGCGAACAAAGCTGGCAAGAACAGGCTTTTCGCATATCTTGATAGGCTGCTCCTCATCGAGAATGAGGTCGCGAGGTCCGCGATACCCAGGGTTGCGTTTGAGGTCGCCGCGCTGGGGCTCTGTCACCTCGAGGACGTCGCGTCGGTCGAATCCCTGCTTGCCAAGCTCACGGAAGTGCAGAAAACGGTGGCCGGACGCGGCGCCGGCATTCTTGAGCCTGTGGCCCCACCGACTGTCCCTAAACAGGCGACATTCTTGGGCGAATCCCCGACGGCAAAGCAACCAGACGCAGCGCCGACGTCCCGGAGCTCCAGGCCGACTGTCTCAATCCCTCGTTTGCCGTCGCGCCGGCCTGAGCTCGAAACTGATGCCTCCGCCCCAGCCACCAAACCGCAGCCACGTAAGCAACCGGCAAGCCCTACACGTCCCGGCCCTACTAAGCAAGCGCAAGCAAGGACGTCGCCCAAGCCGGAAAACGAAGACCTCTACAACGCCTCGAGCATCCCCATCGTGAAGAAGGCGCTTCAGCTGTTTGACGGCGTGATAGAGGACATCAAGACCCGGGAATAGGCGTCATCTGCGAAGGCCATGAAGCCCCGCGAAGCAGCTGGTCTGTTTCACCACAGAGACACAGAGAGCACGGAGAAGAGGTGTCAGGGCCGTGCCGGATGATGAGTCTTGCGTCCTACGCTGAATGAGCCGGTGGCTGCACTTCCTCTCTCTGTGTCTCTGCGTCTCTGTGGTGTGCGCTCAATAAAAGCGGCATTGGGCCGCCCCGGCTCAGAAGTGTTCGATAGGAGCTCGACGCTAATGAATCGATCTTCGGGTCAGGCAATCGGGCTTGCACTTTCTTTGAGGCTTGTCGATCATAGTGAGCAAGCTTGAGAGCAGACCTTGCCCTGTTGATCTGTGCGACGTGGCCGCAGAAGAGCGATGATGGTCTGGATAAGTGAACAGTCGGGAGGTGAATGATGAGCGATATGCCCCACAGTGGTCTTGCGACCGTCGGAGTCTCCGGGACGGGCGAAGAGGTGACGATAGCCGGCGAGGGTGAGTTTGTCGTAATCGGCGAGCGCATCAATCCCACAAATCGTGCTCTCTTGGCTAAATCGCTTGTCGAGGGGAAGTTCGATGTCGCGCTCGATTTGGCCAAGAAGCAGATCGAGGCGGGCGCCTCGATAATCGACGTCAACGTCGGCGCTGTTGGTGTCTCGGAGGAAGATGTGCTTCCGCAGCTCGTTTCGTACTTGCAGGAGCAGATTAACGTGCCGCTGTCGCTTGATTCGGCCTCGGCCGAGGCGCTTGAGGCGGCGGTTTCGGTCTATCGGGGCCGACCGATCATCAACTCGACGACGGGCGAGGCAAAACGGCTATCGCGGCTGCTCGAGCTGGCCAAATCGTGCAACGGCGCGCTGATTGCGCTCCTAATGGACGAGAAGGGCATCCCGGATGACGTTGATGGCCGGCTCAGGATCGCCGACAGAATCCTGAACGAGGTCCCCAAGGCCGGGCTCTCGCTCTCCAATATCGTCATCGACAGCGTGGTGATGAGCGTTGGCGCCTCGCCAATGGCCGGGCGGACGACGCTGCTGACGCTGCGCAAGGTGGTAGAGATACTCGGCGCCGCGACGGTGCTTGGAGTAAGCAACGTGTCATACGGAATGCCGTGCCGTCCGGTGCTCAATCGTGCCATGCTCTCGGTCGCCGTCTTCGACGGCCTTTCTGCGGCGATAATGGACCCAATGGATGAAGGGACGAGGGACACAGTTGCGGCGTGTAGGCTGCTTTCCGGCCGGGATGAGATGGCCATGGGCTATGTTCGGCACTGTCGGCGACCGGGCAAACAATGACTGTCCCTGGTTACGTTGATCTTGTCAGAACGGGCGAGCTCAAGAAGCGGGCAGATGCCCTCTACGCTCATCTGAAGTCCTGCGACCTTTGTCCACGAATGTGCGGCGTTGACCGCACGGCCGGTGAGACCGGCTATTGCCGTGTGGGCGACAAGGCCATTGTCAGCAGCTACGGCCCTCATCCGGGCGAAGAGCCTGAACTCGTCGGGCGAAACGGCTCGGGCACGATATTCTTCGCCTCGTGCAATCTGCTGTGCGTCTTCTGCCAGAACGCCGACATCAGTCATGGTATGAGAGGCGCTGAAGTGACGCAGGGCCAGCTTGCGGATAAGATGCTCCGCCTTCAGGGGATGGGCTGCCACAACATCAACCTTGTCACGCCGACGCATTTCGTGCCGCAGATCGTCCGTGCGATCGACGTCGCGGCCGGAGCAGGGCTGAGGCTTCCCATAGTGTATAATACTGGCGGCTATGACCGGGTCGAGATTCTTCGAATGCTGGATGGGATTATCGATATCTACATGCCCGACATGAAGTTCTCCGGCACTGTGGCGTCCGAGAAATACCTAAATGCACCGGACTACCCAGAGGCGGTTAAGGCGGCGCTCGCGGAGATGCACCGACAGGTTGGCGATCTGAGGGTTGACGAGTATGGCGTGGCGACGCGGGGGCTTCTGGTTAGACACCTGGTGATGCCGGGCGGACTTGCCGGCTCGGAGGAGTTCGCGAGTTTCATCGCCGAGGAGCTCTCGCCGAACACCTACGTGAACATCATGCCGCAGTATCGCCCCGAGCACCGCGCCCGCGAGTTCCCCGAGCTGCTCAAGCGCGACATCTGGGAGCAACACGCCGCCGCCCAAGAGGTCTTCCGAATGGCCGGAATACATTGGGCACCCACGAGGAATGGGTGAATTGACGGATGAGCACTGGTTAGCAGGAAGCAGGGAACGCAAGTCAAGGCTTCGTGTTGCTTCGTGCGTCTTCGTGGATCACCTGTCTAATAGAACTGGGAATCCACTAAGGACACGAAGAACCACGAAGGATGGGGGAACCACAAAGGCATAAAGACACAAAGAGAAGAGGCAAATGGCATTCTCTATTCGTGCTCATTCGTGGCTAACCTCCTCTGCATTCCGGGCCAAAGACGGGAACCACGAATTGACACGAATTAACACGAATAGGGAGAAGGATGTTCTTGCGTTCGTGCTTTCTCACGTTTTTCCCAACCGTTGTGCCGCCGCAAGACTCGCAATTCATGTCAATTCCATCAACCTTGAATCCACCTGAGGAGCGGCAATCGAATATGCGAACGAGTATCTACCGTATAGCCACATACTCCGCAAAGGAAAGAGACTCGGGAACGGTCAAGCCATCCTCCAGAAGCCCCTGCACGTGCATTTCGATCGCCTCGTGCATATTCCGTTCGACCTCATCCCGTGTTGCGCCGGTTGCGACGCAGCCCGGCAAATCGGGCGAATATGCCGAGTAGTTGTTTTCCGCCTTCTCAATTACTACAAGGAAACGTCGCATTTCAGCTCCTCTTTAGCCCCGCTTGTTTGAATATGCTGTTAAGCGTGCTAAGCGCTAGATCATCAGCTGTGAATCCCCCGACGGGGGATAACAATGGTAGCCATAGGCGCCGGCCAAAGGCCCAGCCTATGGATCAGAGTACCCAAAATACATCCACAGCCCTGAAGGGGCTGCACATGATTTGAATCTCACGCCCGCATTCTGTGCTGCCCCTCCAGGACAGAGGGCGAGGTGGTTGGGCTCTCGGAATCCGTGGGTTTTCACCCACGGCTACCTTTGTTCGTCCCATTCAGGGACGATTGATCAACAGCGCTGCTCCCAATGATCGTTCCCATAATCAAGCCACCCACCTGCAGAAAATCAGAGCTTGCCGATCTCGTCCAGCAGCTCATCCGCCTTCTTAACAAAGCCCTTCATGCCCTTCGCCTCGGCAAGCTCCTTCGCCTGGTTGGCGTGGTCGCGCGCCTTCTCGGTTGCCTCATCTTTGCCGAAAGGCGGCTTTTCGCCCTTTTGTTCGCCGTCATACCACTCACGCATCCGCATATACGCCTCACCCAATGCCAGCCGAGAGACCACGCGATGCTCGTAGCGCTTGATTCTATCCGCAATGGACAGC
>CAYZPW010000027.1:0-38609 GCA_964480475.1 uncultured bacterium
TGGGAACACGAGGTGTTCGTCGTCGAGGGTGAGGGCGCCTGCGTTGACGAGGCGCGAAACGAGCACCCGCTGCGGCCGGGCTGCGCGGTCTTCATTCCCCCCAATGAGTGGCACTGCCTCGTGAACAAGGGCGAAACCGCCCTGAAGTTCCTGTGCATCGTCCCCACCGAGGAGATTCAGAAGTGGCGAGAGCAATAGACTTCGGCACGCCGGGCGAATGAGACGCTTACCGTCCGTTGCGGTTCTGCTCTTTACATTACATTTGTCGGGACTGATCATTTCATGCGACCGTTCTCCTATCGATTCAGCTGCCCCGGCCGATCGCAACACATTGACGATTGAGACCCCAGCCCTATCGATCGAGTTTGATACCGCAACCGGCGCTTTCCTTCAGGTCACAAATCGCTTGACTGGCCTAAACCTCTTCAGGAACAAAGGACAGGAACCAGTCTGCGCCCTCGTGCTGCGCGATGGCTCCGTGATCAATCCCTCCGGCCCTAACGGATTCAGCGTCTTATCGAGCGACGATCCAGTCGGATCGCAGTTCTTCCGATTTCCAGAGGTCGAGGCGGAGGTGAGGATCAAAGTCTCGGTCGCCAAATCGGGCGCCATCGCCCTGACACCCACCCTGAGGGTCTCGCATGGGTCCGATATTCGCGCCTTAGTGTTTCCCATCCTCTCCGGTATGACCGCCTTGGGGGATGCCTGCGACGATGATTTCCTCGCCCACCCATCCGCATCAGGGCTGCTGGTGCGCGACCCGCTCAACACGCTGCGCCCCGAGAAGGTGGACAACTACCACGCCCGGTTCGTTCACAGCGAATACCCAGACGGATACTACGGCTGTCCGATGCAGTTCATGGCATTCTACGATGAGACCCAGGGTGGGTTCTACTTCGGCTGCCATGACCCGACACACACCATAAAAGAGCTCAACTTCTACCGCCCGTCCCGCAAAAACTACCTGGAGATGCGCCTCGTCCACTACGTCGAGGCACAACTGCCAGGTGCGGACGGGCCGCGTGAGTTGTTCGGGTATCCGGTCGTTCTCGCCGCGACGCGCACGCCAGATTGGTACGAGGCGGCGGAGCTCTATCGCACGTGGGTCACGTCCAAGGGACCGGGCGCGCCCGTGTGGTGTCAGGATGGGCCCAAGCGCACGCAATCCGATAAGCAGTGCGCAAGATGGCTTCAAGAAAGGATTGGCGTGGCGACGTTCGGGATCAGCTGCCGGCGCGATGAGGCGGGGTGGTTGAAGACTATGCAAAGCGCGATGGGTGTCCCGGTTTTCCATATTCTTGGCTTCGATTGGGAAACAAACGACAACAGCGCCTCGGATGCGGCGTGGGAGGACGTTGAGAAGATGTGGCTGAACCCGGCCAACGTGCGTGCCATCAGAGAATCGGGGAGCGAATATGCCGTGTTCAAGGTTGACTTGTGGCTTTCAACGGCTGCTCGGGACTTTCCGAAGCTCAAGGCTGGGTCCACAGGACATGAGTTTATCGACGGTGGCAAGAAGAAGGTCTGGATGTGCCCCGCATCGGCTGATTGGGCGGACTTCTACGTCCTGAGGGACCGGACACTTGTCTCGGCGCGGGGCTCTGCGTGTAACGCTCTCTATAATGATACCTCCGTATGCTGTGCAGCGCCTCTTTCCTGCAAGAACCCAGGTCATGGGCACCCAGTTATGGGCAAGGGGGCCTATATGATTGCAACGTACCGCAAGCTGCTCCAGCGGTCACACGAGGCGTGCGCGGCTCAAAAAGGAGGGCAGCGCGTGCCGATCGGGACGGAGGTGATAACCGAGAACTTCATCGACGTTATCGACTTCTGCCAGAGCCGCGCGATGGCGGGCGTTCAGGGCGCGTTCGAGTGGGCCGGCGACCCGACTGGGGCAATCGAGAGCATCCCAATGTTCGACTACGTCTATCACGAATATGGCCCCGTGAGGCTGGACGGGTTCGGGAAACTTGGCCGTCGCTTCGGGGACATATTCTATCTAATCGCCGCCCGTGTGTATCTATGGGGCGCGGTGTTCGAGCTTAACTATGAGTTCAGCGCCACGGAGCTCTTCGATGGCATGAAGGGACCCAGCCATTACCTTACATATGATTACTGGACAGAGTATATCGAGGAGAAGAGCCCCGAGCGGGTGCACAAACCATATCTTGACTTCCTGCGGCGGATGGCCGGGGCGAGGCTCGGGTTTGGCAGGCAGTTTCTCTGCTGGGGGCGTATGGTCCGTCCGCTCAAGATCGTGTCCGAGGTCCCCACGGTTCTGCTGGATTACGACCACTACAATGTCTTCCCCGAGCATGATAGCCCGCGGTCCGGCGTCGTGAAAGCACGTGCCATTGTCTCATCCGGTTGGGCGTCCGGTGAGTGCCTGGGATTCTTTTTCGCAAACGCATCAGAGAAGATTCTGACAATCAAGTGTCTGTTTGACCCCACACGATATCATCTGCAGGGCAAATACAGCGTCGATCTCGTAACGCACACGAGGAGAGAGCGCATTGCCGTGTCGAGCGGCGCATCAGAGCTAACGTGCAACGTTCCCGGCCGTGATGTGGTGATGCTTGAGGTCCGTCCGGTGGCCCAGGCGCCGGCGCCAATCCAGTAACACCTTCCCGCCTGCTATAGTTCAAGCCGTATCGTGCTCTCCGCTTTGCTCGTCAACCTCCGAGACCACAATCCTGCCTCCGTTGGTATCGGGCCGGCGGAGGCCCCAGCCGCCAAGATAGGTCAGCACGACGGCGGCGATCATCGCCATCAGGACGTATGGTCCAAGCGGCAAGACGAGGCCATCAAACAACAGAGTTGGCTCAAAGAGCCGTTCCCATTTCGAGATGGCCCGTCCCGCGATGGCGCTGGGCGGGCACGTTGTCACCAGGCAGTAGCCAATGAATCTGAGCGGAATATAAACCACGACGGCCGGTGCCATCTGCCAGAACTTGGGCACGAAGGGCCTGAGGCGCCAGAAGATGAGAACGGGAAGCAATACTAGCAGAATTGGCCAGATGACCAGATATGGATTGGCGAGTCGGGCCGCATAGACGTGGGTGGCGGCGATGTATGTCGTCGCAAGAAAATAGACCACGAATAGCGCTCTGGCGCGCCGCGTTGGGCTTCTATTCACGAACAGCAAGGAAATCGTGACGGCCAAGAGCAGCGCACAGTATCGGACCGCCATCATCGGCAGAGGCTCGCCGGCCGCGATCGGCCAGTGGCAGGCGCCGGAAATCACGGCCATCAACACATAGATGAATACCGAGGCGAATACGGGCGCTGCGCTGAATATGTGAGGCGCGAGCATCGCGAAGACCAGCTGGAACGATGCCCCTGACAAGTCTCCGGAAAGCTGCATTAGGTCAAGAGCCCATAGGGACACGGTCAGGGCTATAACCTGCACCCAGCTCTTCTGGAAGAAGGACCTGAACAACGAACTCATGAGGGGATTATCCGCCCGTGGCAGAAGTATGTAAAGGACAGTGGGCGAGGTTAGGTCATAAACCGGTGCGGGATCGTAGGGGCGGCTCACGAGCCGCCCTCCTATATCAATCTATCGAATGCAGCATCCTCGATACGGCGATCAATTGGACAGGGCAGGCGCGGAGACCTGCCCCTACGAACCGAATCGCGACTTGTGGAACAGCCTCCAAGCACCACCCCTACAGTTTGGGTTAGCCAGCCAAGAGCGTCCGCGTCATTGCGTCTGCGAGCTTGAGCGATTCGACCATGCTCGTCGGGTCAGCGACCCATTTGCCAGCGATGTCGTTCGCTGTTCCGTGCGAGACTGAGACACGGACCACTGGCAGGCCAACCGTAACGTTCACCGCGTGTCTGAAATCGGTCATCTTGACAGGGATCAGGCCCTGGTCGTGATACATGGCTATTATGGCGTCGAACTGCTCTGCACGTTCCGGAACGAAAAGTGCGTCAGCGGCAAATGGCCCCTGAACGTCTATCTTCTCCTTCCGCACGGAGGCCATGGCAGGGACAATTGCTGCGAGCTCTTCCCTACCGATGGCGCCGTCCTCGCCGGCGTGCGGATTCAGTCCGCAGACGGCGATCTTGGGCCTTCTTATCCCAAAGAACTTCGCAAGAGTCCTTTCCGCGAGAAAGATGAGGCGCCTCACATTCTTCTGGGTAACGTGGGCAGGGACTTGGGAGAGCGGGACGTGCGTAGTCAAAAGAAAAACCCGCAGCTTTTTGCACACGAACATCATCGCATAATCGCTGACGCCCATGGCGCTGGCAATGACCCCCGTGTGGCCCGTGAACGCCACGCCAGCATCGCAGATGGCCTTCTTGGAGACCGGCGCAGTCGCGATGGCCGAAACCGCGCCTGCCTTGCAGAGACTCAGCGCGCGTACAATGTAATCTATCGCCACCTTCCCCGTGAACATGTCCGGCTTCCCATAGCACAGGACATCCTGCTCAATGTTCTCAAGATCGATTACGAACAGCGCTTCGGGATCGTCGCGGACGAGGCGCGGGACCTGAACTACATCGGCCTCCTCTATTCGCGAGAGCCTAACCCGGCAACCGGTCGCCTCGCAGACGGCCTGAAGAAGCGCAAAATCGCCCACGACGAGCTTGTTGATGGTGCTCTGGTAAGCAAGAAGCTCGCGGTGCGCCTTGACGATGACCTCCGGTCCAATCCCGGCCGGATCGCCCATTGTAATTGCAATGATTGGTTCCTTCATATCGGACTCGGAATCTATCATTCTGGCCTTGGCCAAACAAGCACGAGCTGCTTCCCGCGGCGGGCGGTTGTTGACACCGGGTTGGCAAACCATATCATCGATACTATGAGGAGTTGGCTTTGGCGACCTGGATGCTTTAAGCTGACGGTCACGTTGTGCGTGATCGTGGCGCTGCTTGCTGTCCCGTCTTCGGCAGAGGGCGCAGCCGCAGCTCGCCTTCAGGACGCATCTGGCGCGCTCGTGACTGTTCCGGCCAACGCACAGCGAATCGTCTCGCTCGCGCCGAACCTCACCGAGATACTGTGCGGAATGGGGCTTGGCAGCAAACTGGTCGGCGTCAGCAGCTACAGCAACTACCCACCAGCCGTCAATAGGCTGCCGAAGGTCGGCGGATTTGCGGCCCTGAACGTCGAGAAGATCGTTTCATTGAGCCCTGACATCGCCGTGGGAACGATGGACGGCAACTCTGAGACGGATATCAGGAGATTAAGATCGCTTGGCATCGCGGTCTTCTGCGTGTTTCCGAACAACATGCAAGGGCTGATGCAGTCGATCAGCCGGCTCGGCAAGCTCTTCAGAAACGAGAACAAGGCAGAAGAGCTCGTAGGAAACATCGAGCTGGTGGTCAAGCACGTCAAATCGAAGGCGGACAGGCTTGCCAGAACGAAAGGCCGGCCGAAGGTTCTGGTCGCGCTGGACATCAAGCCAATCGTCAGCGCGAGCGCCCAGACGTTCATCGGGGAGCTCGTGGCGACCGCCGGCGGCGCGAACGTTGTCGGCGCATACACGATTCGCTACCCGAGGCTGAGCCTCGAGACGGTCGTCGCCTCAGCACCCGACGTCATCCTGGTGACAGGACACGGGAGCCAGAAGGCGCTGTTGGAAGAGCTCCGCCAGCTGAAGAGATGGCAGGAGGTCCCCGCGGTCAAGAACTGCCGGGTCTATCTGCTCGACCCCGACCTCACGACCCGGCCCGGGCCAAGATCAGCCGGCGCCCTAATAACAATCCACGAGAAGCTTTTCCCTGAGTAGGCAAGGCGAGCGCACTTCTGAGCAAGGCGGAAGGAGATAACGAGGCTGGGTCACAATCTCGCGTCGGGCATCGTAGTGACTGTGTTTGCCCCGCCCTTCTGTGATGTGACCAAACGTATGAAGGGCGGGCCAAGAAGGCTCGGGCATAAGTCGATTGAGGAGGATTTTGTTGTCCATATCAGACAACAACGATACAGGAAATACGGCCGATTGTCAACACGGCGGTTTTCTTATGCGACGCGATGCTCGGAATCGGCCTGTAGGGGCGGTGTCTCAGACCCGCCCGCCTACATGAATCCCTGCGGATACGAGGCATCTTATGCGACCATCAATTCGAAAGGGCGGGTCTGAGACCACGCCCCTACACAACCGGAACGACTTATGACACGGCCTCCAAACACAGTCACTACAGGACCTATCACGCGTCCTGTAGCCACATTCCAGACGTCACGCTACGATTACCGCTCAGGGGCAGGTTGACACACGGTGCTCTGCGTGAACTAATAGAGGAGTAGCTATCATGCGTTGTCGTCAGACAATAGCGAGGTGTTGAGGTCTGTTTTGAGCGATGCCTAATGACGGTTCTCGAAAGGCATTCTGTTGGGCGATTCCGGCTCTCGCAGGGACCATAGTGGGGGCTTACCTCGCTGGCTTTTTCCCCGGCGTGTGTGATTCGTTGAATTCCGCCCTCAGAATGTCCATCTTCGCGGCAGTAGGAGGAATCCTGGCCGTCGAATTCTACCTCGCGACTTCTCGCTCCTTCGACGTTTCTCTTGCGGAGACTTCACAAAGGGATTATACCCTGTCGTTCCTGCCGGCGTTAATGCTCCTCGCGGTCCCGCTTCTGATCCCGCGATTTACGACCTCGTTGAACAGGTATTTCTCGTCTTACGTCCAGCACCTCGGGCCAAAGGTGTTTCTCTTCGGCCTGATACTCGCCGGCTACCTCTTCATCCGTAGGACCGTCAACCCGAGCTTCCGAGAGCGAATCGACTACTTCATAGGCCGCCATAGTCGCAAGTTGCTTGGCGCAATTGTCGTGCTTTACGTGGTGTTTTTCCTTGTCACCGGGCTGTGGGATTTCTATATCTTCGGCAACTGGCATGACCTGTCGAGATTCACAGCCCCTCAATACAGCGTCTCGCAGGGGCATTTCCTCCTCTCGAGGCTGCACACACAATCCGGCAGCCAGACCTACGAACTCATCGGCGACCACTTCGCGCCGATCAAGCTCCTCATACTACCGTTCTTCCTGATCTTCAGGACTGCCGCCGTGTTTCTGGTATTCAAGACCGTCGTGATGGGGCTCGCGGCGATACCGTTTTTTCTTGTCGCCAGGACTCGCCTCAAGGCTCTTGAGAGCTTCCTGCTCACGACCACGTATCTTCTGATCCCGACGGCAATCGCCCAGAACTACACCGGTTTCCATCCGGTCGTGTTCGCCGCGTTCCTCGTTCCGTTCACCATTTACTTCTATGAGACGAGGCGCTTTGGCTGGTTCATCACATTCATGGTGCTTTGCAGCGGGCTAAAGGAGAACGTGCCGTTTATCATGCTCCTGTTCGCGGGCCTGGCGCTCGTCCAGAGAAGACCAAAGAAATGGGTCGTCGCTCCTGCCGTAGTGAACATTCTGTGGCTGATACTAGTCTTTGTAATCCTGTTTCCGCTATTTCGCGCCCCCGATAACATGATGGTCGTGCGATATCCATACATCCGCTCAATCTCTGACCTCGCCCTCAAAGCGTTACACGATCCGTCCGTTCTCTTCGCCGACTTCGCACAGGCTCAGAAGCAGGAGTTCATCTTCTACCTATTCGCCCCGTTCTTCTTCTTGCTGCCTTTCGGGAGCGCTTACTCGCTGATGGGCCTGGTCCCGGCCTTCGTCGTCTCCGGCCTGATGAACTGGGAAGTCCCAATACCCTTCCATTACGGCATCCTCCCGTCATCGTTTCTCGGACCCGCAACCGCACTGACCATTTCCCGACTCGCCGGCTCAAGGCGGCGCGTGCTGTCAATCGCACTATCGGCGCTCATCCTCCTCATCGCGATATGCTACATCCCAATTTGGTGGGGCACCTTCAAAATGAACAAGGATTCATATTTCGAGGCACAGAAGAAGTCGCTCGCCATGATTCCGCCCAATGTGCCCGCGACTGCGCCTCGTTACATGCTGGCACACCTGGCGTCGCGAAATGAGGTGTATTTCCTGGGCGAGAACGCACTGGCGCCGGGCGGTGTAGAATACGCGGTCGTTGACTTGGAGCAGATCACCGCTTGGTGGGAGACGCCGGTGATTGATGAGGTGAAGCATACGGGGAGACTGGCCGGCTTCGACCTAATCTGGCATAATGGGCCGATTTATGTCTTCAAAAGGCAACTCTCCGTTGAGACCAGCGGGATCAAATGAAGACAAGCTCGGCTCTATGGGTGATCGTCCTTGCCGCACTTAGCGCAAGGATACTCTTTGTCTGGTGTTTTGGGATTCCGCCAGCCATTCTCGACGCACACGAATACGATGTCATGGCCAGGAACATCCTCGCCGGACGAGCCCTTGATACTCTACCCGCGGGCGAGCCAGAGCTTCCCATAAGGGTTCCAGTTTATGGCCATTTCATCGCGGCGATCTACAAGGTCTTTGGCACATCTCAGATGGCGGTCGTGTCTGCGCAGATCCTGGCCTCAACGCTCCTTTCAGCGCTCATATTCCTGGTCGGACAGCGGTATTTGAGGGACAGGTGGGCGGCGTTCGCCGGGGCCCTGCTGCTCGCCCTACATCTGCCGTCTATCGTTCACTGCGGCGTGCTTTATCCAGACACGCTCTTTGCGCTGCTCGTCGGCGTATCATTCCTGACCATCCTGAGGTTATTGGAGCGTCAGAGCGCGTTATGGGCGATCATCGCTGGCATGATTCTGGGCATTGCCACTCTCTGCAAGGCTGCGGCGCAATTGGTCATAGTTCTGGTTGTTTTTTTGATACTCCTCACAAGAGGAGCATCGATAGGGCGCCGAGTCATGCTGTCTGCCGTCGCGCTGGCCGGGTTCATGGCCATCATGGCGCCGTGGACGATCAGGAATTACGTTCGATATGACGCTTTCATCCCAACGGGGACGCTATTTGGCTTCAATTTCTTGACCGGCAACTACAAAGAGCTTGCCCCGTTCAAAGGCATCGCACAACCCGCGCTGTCTCCTGAGATACTCAGAAAAAGCGAGGGAATGAATTGGATCGAGAAAAACAACTACTTCCGTAGCGAGGGAAAGCGTATCTTCATCGAGAACCTGTCTGACTTGCCGAGGCGCGCCGTCCTCAAAACCAGCGTTATCTTTCTCGATTACCCGAGACTGACGCTGATCAACAACATCGCTTACGATTCTGTAATCGGCCCAAGGTGGGCACGCACGATCGTCTGGACAAGTGTTTTACAGAACTCGGTTTACGTGCTCCTCGCGCTCGCTGCGGTCTTTTCTTGCAGAGGCGCCAGCGGACGGGTCGCACTGCTGACCATTCTCTTGCTGCTTTATTTCTGGGCTGGCTATGTCCTAACCCGATCGCTGTCAAGGTACAGCATCTCGCTCTACCCGTACCTGTGTCTCTTCTCGGGCTGCACACTCTCGAGGTGGTTTAAGTATCGCCGCATCAGAGCTGAGAGGTAGGCATTTGCCTCACCGGTCGGCGGGTCCCGTGATGCGCCGTGAACCGCGACACACGTCCGACTCTCGACTTCTGGCCCTAACTTTCGACCGTCCAATCTGCCACAGGGTGTCCACGCCGTGCGGCGGAGCTCTCAACACAAGAACGAACGGATATCCTCGGCCAAAAGCGCTTGACACAAACGAGCACGCTCGTAGAATGCGCCTATAGATTGCGATTGGTTGTTGAACCTAATCTTTACGGAAGTAGGAGGCTTTTATGAAAGCGTTTGGTTTTGTGATTATTGCCGCGCTGTTGTGCGCGGTCGCGTGCCCGCTGACGGCTTATGGGCGCACAATTATCGTCCCGGACGACTACTTGAAGATACAGCAGGCGCTCTATGCCTCGAACACTGGGGACACTGTCTTCATTCGAGAGGGCATCTACTACGAGACATCTATCTCGATAGTTGAGGTCGATACATCGACTGCAAGGAGGCCTGTTAGGAGATCAATAACGATCATGGGCGAGGGGATGGGCAAGACCATTATCGACGGCTCGAAGGGCAATTACGACATCTTCATCGTAAATGCTCCTTTCACCATCATCCGGGACCTGACGGTTAGAAACAGCAAGGATTCCGGCATCTGCTTCCGCGGCAAGGGAGAAGAGTCCATAGTCATCAACTGTGAATGCACGGGCAACCGTTCGGGGATCATGTGCCAGATCACGCGCGCGGACCAGCTTTTGGGCACTGACATCGCGAAGCCCTTCATCATCGGCAACAGGCTGGTCGATAACAGCTACTACGGATTCTATTTCGAGAACGGGTGTCAAGCGGTGGCGATGCACAACTGGATCGAGGGCAATGGCTACGCCGGAGTCTATTGCAGGATGGACGCGGTCCTCACGCTTTGTGAGCCGCTCATTCGCAACAACCACATAATAAACAACGCGCCCGGCGGAGATGTGTACGGCGTCGTCGTTGCGGGCATGGCGCAGCCAACGATCCGCAACAACGTCATCGTTGGTTTCCCAACCGGCGCCTACTGGTACGAGGGTACCCACGTGGATTGGTTCCGAAACAACGTCATCATGGAATGTGCGGTCGGCGCCAAATCCAGAAAGAACAAGTACATAGATTACTGCCTCTTCTATGACAACGGTGAGGACGTTGACGGGCTCGTGATGCGGGAAAACTGCATAACCGGTGAGGACCCGCTTTTCGTTGATCCTGACAATGGCGATTATCACTTGGGGACTGGTTCTCCATGTATAGGCACTGGGGACCCTGAGATGCCGGACGGCACGACAGAGAGCAACTATGATGGCTCCGACATCGATATCGGCGTCTTTGGCGGCAAAGAGGTTGGGTCCGTCTGCAAGGTCCTGTTGTCCAAGCCATCGAAGGACCGGGACAACGTAAAGACCTACTACGTAGCCGAGCAATACGAGGACTTGAATGGTAATGGAATGTGGGACCTCGGTGAGCCGTTTGAGGACTTGAACGATGACGGCGCCCACAACGAGGACGAGCTGTTCACGGACGAGAACCACAACGGCTATTGGGACGAGGGGGAGCCATACATTGATGAGAACTACAATGGCCGATACGACAGTGGTGAGCCATTCACGGACCTCAACGGCAACGAACGGTGGGACCAGCAGCGCGAGCCATACACTGACGACAACAGAAACGACAAGTATGACCGCGGTGCTCTATTTGCTTGCATAGCCACTTACACTTCTTTCGGATACGAGACGGAACAGACTGATCTCTTCTTGTCTTTCATGCTCCAGAACGGCGAGTACTTCACGTATGACGCACAGGGTGCCTGGGTCCCAGGCGCGTCTCCTCTTTATTCCACGTTCGTCGATGACAACTTCGCCTATACGATTCACGCTATGACGGTTCGGTTCTTCCACGGGTTCCCGCTCGTGGACCAGAACATCGGCCTCTATGCAGTAATGGCTCCCGCGAATCACATTTACGATCAGCCCTGGGACGCGCTTGCTGGTGAAACGATCATACTGACCGATCCTGAATAACGAGCGCCGCGTGACGAGTGATACAGGGCCAAGCGGCCTGATTTCGCTCGTCAATAGGAGATTGATTGACAATCTAGGCTTGCCCGAGCCCAGGCCGCGTCGGCTTCCCCTGGACGAGCTTGTCCTCACGGTCCTTTCGCAGAACACGACAGACGTCAATTCACTCGCGGCGTTCCAGCGGTTGAAAAGCCGTTTCCCTGACTGGAAATCCCTGATGTCCGCGGACTACCAGCAAGTCCTCGCCGCGATCAAGACTGCTGGCCTTGGCCCGACCAAGGCGCGACGAATCATTGACCTAATTCCACAGATAAAGCAGAAAGACCCACGGCTCACGATGGGTTTCCTCTGCTCGATGTCGCTCGACGAAGGCTACGGATTCTTGACTGCGATCCGCGGCGTTGGCGCGAAGACGGCCGCATGTGTTCTCTTATTCGCATGTGGCAAGCCCGCCTTCCCCGTCGATACACACGTCTTCAGGGTCGCGAGAAGAATCGGCCTCGACCGCGTCTCACCTACGCGTGAGAAGATGCAGTCCTTTTTCGAGAAGGTTGTCCCGGAGGAGGACAGGTACAACCTGCACATGAACCTCGTCCGGCTCGGCAGGAAGCTCTGCCGCGCCCGCACCCCCCAATGCCAACACTGCTTTTTGGCGAACATCTGCTCCTATGACCGGGACACCGACAAGGCTTCGATAGCCCCTGACGGTTGATCGTCTCTGCCGACTCACTTAGGGGAGGCGGTGCGCGTCAGATCGACGAGGGCGGGCATGATCATCCTGACTGCCCTCGTCAACAGACTGTGACCCGCAACGACCTTCTTCAAGCTCTCAGTATCGCCGGAATAAGGGGGATGCCCTAGCAGCTTGTTGTCCGTCACAACCATCACCGAAAGCGACGCTACACCGTAGCTTTCGGCAAT
The DNA here is from genome assembly GCA_964480475.1 of uncultured bacterium. Taxonomy (GTDB): domain Bacteria; phylum B130-G9; class B130-G9; order B130-G9; family B130-G9; genus CAYZPW01. Next base: position 12,337 of record CAYZPW010000027.1, read on the forward strand.
CGCGTAAACCGCAGCCGTCTCCATATCGACCGCCTCGCCAGACTTGGCCCATTCGCGGAGCATCTCATTGGTCTCCGCAAAGAACAGGTCAACGGTGCAAACTCGGCCAACATGAAGCGGAATCCCGGCCTTCTCGGCCATCGGCGTGAGCCGCCTCTCGAACAAGGAAACGAGATGCGAATCCGCGGCGATACTATCATCCTCGAAGTAATGCCGGGACACTTGATCGAAGCTCCGTGCCGACGAGGCGATGAAGATGTCGCCAACGCTGATATCCGGCGACAGCGCACCGCAGAAATCGATTCTCAGGATGACCTTAGCACCACCCTTGCAGACCAGATTGCCGATGATCTCTATCGATGGCGCCCCGATGCCGCTCTCTACAATGCTGATAAACTTGCCATTCGAAAAGACCTTCCGGGTCCTGCCGGAGCGGAACGAAAATGGAAACGCCTTCACGAGGCGCCTCGAGGAAGGAGCCGACGCCGGAAAAAGGACAACGTCAGAGAGAGAAAACGTCCGAAGCCCATAGAACGCCTCGCGCCTGGCCGGAGTCATCCCCTTGGCCATCCGACGAGCCATAAACAGCGCTACTCTGTCTCTCAGCCGCAACTTACGCGCTCACCTGGTTCATCTGAGCCTGCCCCCTGGCACTCCGGGAGGGCAATCAGGTTTCTGGTCGGCGCGGCCCGCCCCGTCGATCCCGCACGCCTTCAGCAGTGTACCTTTTTCGCGAAGTGTGAGATTGGGATACAAGGTCGCCCACCGATGCTCGCCGGGCGAACATAGCAACACGTTGTTCAAGCGTCCGTCGTAGCAGGAATATCCCCACACCGGCTATCCCGGCGCAGCTCATAATGGAGGTTGGTATCGAACATCTGTGGCGACCCGTTGAACGTAAGACCTGTCATCTTGTAGCTCACGAATGCCATCTTGTCATTTCCCTATTAGCTCAATCAGGTCCTCTCTGGACAGTCCGCACTGAGTCAGGATGCCTACCAGTGTTCCCTTCGAGAGGTCATCATGCAGAGGCACGACGGTTCTGTGAGTCCCTCTTGGGAGACTTACATGGCTGCCTCTTCGGCGGACCACCTCGAATCCATCCTTCTTGAGGGCCCTGACCAACTCCTTGCCAGAAAGAACAGGCAGCCTAGCTGCCAACGGCAACCTGCAGAGGATACAGAACGACCTCGCCGAGACTCTCTGGGAGCTCGTCCACCCCGAAGCTCTGTATGTAAAGCTCCACAGCCTCCTTGAGGTTCGCCTGAGCTTCCTCAATCGTCTTGCCCTGGCTTACCACGCCCAGTTCGATACAATGGGCGACGAACCATTCCTCCTCCTTGTTGATCACAGCTGTGAATCTCTTAGACATGGCGCAACTCCTCCAAATATTCATCCAGCTTCCTGAAATGAACCGGCTTGCTCCTCATCTCCCGAAGCGTCCTGACGTCCTCCGCATCCTCGAGGCGCTCCAGTATCTCCTGGTATTCATCGATATCGAGGATAACTGCCACCGGTTTGGCGTCACGGACGATCACGTCCTGGGACCTCGCTTTTGCCGTCTCACTCATACGCTAACCTCAACAAGTTTCGTCGTATCATTGCCGAATATGTCAACCACTCTATTCTGCAAGCTGGAGGAAGCACTCGACAATCTCGAGCATCTCGTGCTTCTCGACCCCGTTTTCCGTGTATTTGTCCCGTTCAAGCAACTGATCGGCATCCATTCGCTCGATCACCTTGTACACGCTGTCTCCATACTCTCCGGTCTTAGGTTGGGTGGGAGATATGCCATGTGTGGGCAGTTCGTCTATACGTAGCTCTCGAAGAACTTCCGAAAGTGAAAACCATAGATCGCGTAGGTTAATGCAAGGGGAACGAGGCGCGGGCGGCGGAAAAGGGTCCAGAAAACAAGCCTCCAATAATGTAACCGTTCCTTGCCTACGATGCCCAGAAACATAACGGATTTTACGACGGCTCCCAGGTGTCTGGTCCTCAAGCGTAGCGCCTTACTTTGGAGCGGCTTGTATTCCTTTAAGAACTTCTTCACGCGTTGGTAGTATGCGGCCGGAGAATAGACCGTGCGGATAACTGTCTTGTAGCCTTTGATGAGCGTGTCATAATCCATTGCAGGGACGAAGTTGATCGAGAAGTCCATGCTATCGCCAGTCCCGTCATCTAGTAACCTCCCCTCCTCTGCAAGACGCTGGTATAGCTTAGTGTCGCGGGGTGCATTCAGCAGTCCGATCATTGCGCTGACAATTCCTGAGTTCTGAATGAATGCGCTTGTCCTTTCAAAGATCGAGGGAGGATCACTGTCAAAACCCAAGATGAACCCCGCTATCACGCGGAGTCCCGACTCATGGATTCTCCTCACGCAGGCCAGGAGATCCCGATTCTTATTCTGCAGCTTGTTGCACTCGACCAGGGAATCCTCGTTGGTCGTCTCAATACCGACGAACACTGAGTTAAAGCCAGCGCGAACCATTAGTTGCATGAGTTCCTCGTCGTCAGAGAGGTTGATGGAGGCTTCTGTCTGGAAGTTAAACGGGTGTCTTTTTGTGTCCATCCATTCGACGATGGCCGGGAGGACCTCACCTTTGAGTTTCTTACAGTTCCCTATGAAGTTGTCATCCACAAAAAACACGTCCCCTCTCCATCCCCGAGAATGCAGTGCGTCCAGTTCCGTTAACACCTGATCCCTGCTTTTGGTCCGGACTCTTCGCCCATATAGGACAGAGATATCGCAGAATTCGCAATCGAAAGGACACCCCCGGGAGTATTGCACGTTCATCGAGGCGTATTTCCTGATATCCACAAGTTCCCACAACGGGAGAGGCGTCTTGACCAGATCGAGGAATTCCCCGGAGGTGTACATTCTCTCAGCACATCCCCTCTTCAGGTCCTCGAGAAAGCGCGGCAGCGTGGCTTCCGCCTCGTTGAGCACGAGATGGTCCACCTCGTCCAGAAAATCATCATAGTCAGTTGTGAACAAAGGACCCCCAGCGACTGTCCTGACATTCGCCTCTCGGCACCTGGCGATGACTTCCTGTGCGGATGTCTTCTGGATTGACATAGCGCTAATGAAGACGAAATCCGCCCACTCGAGGTCCTTGTCCTTTAGTCTCGTTACATTCATGTCCACGAGCTTCTTCTCCCACTGATCCGGAAGCATTGCCGCGACGGTCAGCAACCCTAGAGGTGGTTGAGCCGCCTTTCTGGAGATGAATTTCAGAGCACGTTTGAAGCCCCAGAATGTATCGGGGCATTCCGGATAGACCAGGAGTATTCTCATCGCTTTTTACTCTCACAAAGAATTCCGTCTAGAATAAAATCGGTCATTGCATCAATATCGGTCAGGAACTCGCCGCGCTCCCGACCTCTGGACGACAGGTCCCGATAGCCGCTGTCCGAAAACACTTTGGTGGGCGTTGCCAGAATCTGACTTTCGCGGGCTTCAAGATCCTCTTCCGGCCAGCCCCAGTGTATCTGCTCGACCACGATCCCTCCATGATTCCCGTTGTTATGCTGAACTGACGCGTCAGTCAGAATAATCGGGTATGAAAAAGCGAATGTCAAACCGGCCTCCACATCTCAACTGTCAAACCGATCGCGGCTGACAGCTGTTGGTCCCCGCCCAGACAACGACCGGCATCAATTCCTCTCTCAGATGAGGCGGCCGAGTTCCTGGCATTATCTGGTCCACGGTGCAGTCGCCGAGTGTTCCATGGACGTCTTGGGCACGGACAAGGCACCGGATCGATCTAAGAGCATAAGACTGCCGGAAACGACTCTGGTAGGCTGAGCGGTTTGAGCTTCTGATTTTGGAGCTTAGAGTCTGGACCCAAGATGATTATTCATGTCTAAGCATTGCAAGGAGATTCCATGCACAAGGTCCCACGCGAGGAAGTTCAAACACACGTGGCCAGATTTCAGGACGCGATGAAGGAGCATGCAATCGATGCGGCGCTGATATTGCAGGGCGCCGACATGTTCTATCTATCGGGGACGGTCCAGGATGCTGTCCTGTGCGTGCCCGCCGAGGGCGAGCCAGCGATATTCGTCCGGAGGTGCTTCTCGCGAGCCAAATCGGACGTAACATTCGGCAGAGTCGTTCAGTTCTCGAGGTTCTCGGAACTGCCAGCGTTGATAGGAGCCGCTGGTATCGACCTCGGCTCAACCGTCGGCGTTGAGACGGACGTCCTGCCAGTTGCGACGATGAACCGGATCAAGAAAGCACTGCCCAAGCCGGGATATGTGGATGCATCGCGCCTCATTCTCGCGTGCCGGTCGCAGAAGACCGAATACGAAAAGGACATGCTCCGGAGCGCCGGCAAGATAGCCTGCGAGGTCTTCGAGCAAATACCGACGATGATCAGCCCGGGCATGGCGGAGCTCGAGCTTGCAGCGGAGGTCGCGCGCGCCGCGCGGCTCGCGGGGCATCAGGGCGCGTTCAGGATACGGCGATGGATCGCAGATTCTTGTACCGATCCAGTTGTCTCAGGGGCGAATGCGTGCCTGACGACTTTCTTCGACGGCCCAGTTGGCTCACCAGGCGTGTGCCGGGCGATACCCATCGGCGCAGGAACCAAGAAGATCGAGCCGGGCGAGCCCATCATGATCGACTTCGTCTTCGGCTACGAGGGCTATCACGCGGACGTAACCCGCGTGTTCTCGATCGGCGACGTGGACGGCTCGTTAAAACAGGCTCACAACGTAGCGATCGAGGTCATCCGCATGGTCGAATCAATGCTGAGAAGCGGCGTCATCGCGTCCAAGATCTATCACGAGGCGCTGGCGATTGTCGAGGCTTCGCCCTTTGCCGATTCGTTCATGGGCGTCCCGGGCAACCAGGTCAGGTTCATCGGCCACGGCATAGGCCTGGAGGTTGATGAAATGCCTGTTATCGCGCCTAGATTTGACCAGGAAATCCGCGAGTCGAACGTCTTTGCGGTCGAGCCGAAGTTCTTTCTCGAAAGGCTCGGCGGTGTTGGGCTCGAGAACACCTATATTGTTGGCGAAGACTGCTGCGAGAACATCAGCCCCTTGCCCCAGGAGATCGTGGTCGTCTAAGCCCTAACAATTATACGCATATTCATGGAGTTAGATATCTCTGAATCACCGCGTTTCAACGCGGTGATATGAATGGCTCTTATTATTCTAACACCCGAATTCATTCGGGTGACGGCTGCACCTCAAGAGCCTCATCCTCCCTCCAGAGAATTCGCTCCTGAAGAGGATGCATGGGGGGCGGCCTGAAATCTGACCTCACATCAACCGTTTGTGCGACCCCTTCAGGGTCGGTTCTTCGGCGCCTGCCGACCGAATCCCCACGTTGAAACGTGGGGCTATTCACGTTATTCCCCTTCAGGGAATACGATTTATAGAGCCCAACAGACAGCCCTCATCAACCCAAAATATGCGCGTGATTGCTAGGTCTAAGGCCATTTCCCAACTCCGCCTACTAAGGGAATGCGCCCCGGCATGACCCGCTCTATGATTTCTACACAACAAATTGTGGTAAATACTTGCCACTACCATATATATGCCTTATCCTCATAATGTTGCTTCTCTCTTTGAACACCGACGACGAGGAGATTTGGGGATGAACAGGATGTCTTACTTACTCGCAGTTTGTGCAGGAGTGATGCTCGTCGCAGCGCCCGCCTGCGATGCCATATCATTCGATCTGAAGGACGCCGAGGCCCACCATCGGGCGCCTTACGTCGTCCGCTACGCCTTCCGCGCCGTCTCGTCCGAGGGCTGGACAGTCAACGACTGGCTTGACTCCAGCCTCGTGACCTGGACTATCTACGAGGATGGCGAGCCGATTGATCCGTTCGAGACCAGTCATTTCATAACTCCTGGCGAGAGGTTGCCGCTTCGGATGGTGGTCATGTTGGACTTCACAGGGAGCATGAATGCGGCCGGTGCGATCGACGAGATGAAGTCTGCCGTCGTCGGCCATCTCATAACCACAAAGGGATTCACACCGGCGCATCAAATGGCGATTCTGGCCTACTTCGACCGCCCAGACGGCTACGGAGGCGGCCGGACAATCCTCGCCGAGCCCTGGACACATCTCACGCCGGCCGGAAAGGACAGACTGGCAGGCCTGGTTCAGGATTACGAACCTCCTTACTTCGGCGCCTCGCAGGTCTGGGACGCGCTTGCGGAGGGGCTCTACATGTTTGATCTGGACTCGCTTCCCGCCGAATCCCGGTGTGTTGTGTTCTTGACCGATGGCCGGGACACGAGCAGCACCGCGGAGGTCGGTGAGCTGGTTGATGCCGCAAAGCAGCGGGGCGTTCGTCTCTTCCCATTCGGCTTTGGCGAGGACATCTACGATGACCCGCTCAGGCGATTGGCTGACGAGTCGGGCGGTGAGTATTTCTGCGCCAGCGAGGCATCTGAGCTCCAGGCGGGCCTTGCGAGTCTCTCGCACAATCTGGGCGGCTTCTGGGCGGTGACCTACATTACACTCAGAAGCGAAGGCCGACACGACGTCCGAGCGGTCTGCGAGTATGAGCACCTGGAGGCCGCATTCAGCTCCAGCTTCGATGCTGCACCGCTGAAGGGCGATATGTGGACTGGTCACTTGCGCATCATCAATGACCCGGGGCAGATCGCCTGGGACGAGTTGCCGAACGAGAGCAGGGTCAGGCTAAGGGCGGAATACGTCCCGCGAGACGTGCACGAGTTCAAGTTCATCACGTCGGGGCCCGTCAAGCGGCTCGAGCTACTCGAAACGGGCGGCATCTGTCCCGAAGCGGACTGGCGAATCGACGACCTTGGCGACGGCAAGTTCCACGTTCACAGCACCAACGGACAGCCCCTCGATTACGGCCAATTCGGGGAGATGCTGGACGTCGTCGTTGAGGGAAGGCAAGAGGAGTTCTCTATTCAGCTCGACTGCGACAACAGCATTTACAACTTCGGCCAGAACTTCGAGGTTTCGCCTAACACCGCGGGGCAAGGGGCAGGAGGGATCACCGTTCGGATCAGAAGCGACAAGACCGTGTATCGGGACGGCGACGTGGTCGTAATCGAGGTATCCGCGAACAACATGGGCGAGGACGCCCTCGTGAATGTGTATCTGGGCCTATTCACGTCCTCCTCCCTGTGGTGCTATTCCGGCGCAGGCTGGACAGATGATATGACGCCGATGTTGCACGGCCAGGTTTTGCCCGGCCAGTGGAGCTTTGGCCCGGCCGACATCCTTCAGGTCCCGCTGCCATCGACGGAGCCGTTGGTCAACCAGCCGGGCCTTTACACGCTTGGCCTTGCGCTCAAGGACCCGGTCTATGACAACTTCGTAGCGTGGGATTTCACCGACTTCGTCTATGCGAACCCGCCATGCAGCTTTGCATACATCCCTGCCGGGCAGTTCCTAATGGGCAGCCCGGTGTCGGAACAAGGACGGTCCGACAACGAGGGGCCACAGCGGACTGTTACAATCACAAGACCGCTCTTGATGCAGACGACAGAGGTCACCCAATCGCAGTGGGAGGCCATCATGGGCACGAATCCCTCGAACTTCGTCAAGGCCACGAGGCCCGTCGAGAACGTCCCTTGGTATCAGTGCGTCGAATACTGCAACCTTCGCTCGCAAGCGGAGGGTCTATATCCCTGCTACGAGATGGATGGCGACCAGACGGTCTGCCTGTTTGAGGCGAATGGCTACCGTCTGCCGACCGAGGCCGAGTGGGAATACGCCTGTCGCGCGGGCACAAAGACGCGCTTCAGCATTGGCGACAGCGAGTCCGCTCTTTCGCGAGCCGGATGGTATAAGGGCAATGCCGATGACAAAACGTTCAGCGTATCCCAAAAGGAGCCGAATCCGTGGGGCCTTTACGACATACACGGGAACGCAGCGGAGTGGTGCTGGGATTGGTTCCAGGAGGATTACTACGGAAGGAGGCCTGATCCAGACTCCGACCCAACGGGCCCTGACGGCGACCACTACCGGGTGCTTCGAGGCGGGAGCTTCGACGATTCCGCCGATTCGTGCCGCTCCGCGGACCGCGGACATGCCGAGCCGAGCACAATGGCGCCCGAGATCGGCTTCCGTGTCGTGAGATCGGTGCCGTAGGCATGGGTTGGATGCTGTGTAGGGGCAGGCCTTGGAGCCTGGGTCATAAGCCGTTGCGGTTGTGTAGGGGCGCGGTCTGAAGACCCGCCCTTTCGAATTGATGGTCGCATAAGATGCCTCGTATCCGCAGGGATTCATGTAGGCGGGCGGGTCAGAGACCATGCCCCTACAAGACGCTCCCTAGCACATCCAAAGGAACATCAAGATTGAGATCGACTATCCATCTTGCCCTCACAGCTCTGCTCTTGTTCGCCCTCTTCCCCACCTGCGCCTCGGCCAAGGGCAAATACGTCTGGCCGCTAACGAGGCGATTTGGGCTCAGCGGGACGTTCGGCGAGTATCGCAGGACGAGGCTGCACACCGGGATTGACCTCAGGACTGCGACAGTTACGGGCCTTAGGGTCCGCGCGATAGGCGACGGCGTCATCTATCGGCTCTCAGTCAAGTATCGCGGATTCGGAAAGGCGCTCTACATCCGCCATCCCGATGGCCTGATCTCGGTCTATGGCCACCTGGAGGCGTTCGAGAACCGCCGGCTGGGCCTCGAAGACGTGGTTGCGAGAAAAAGAAAAGAAACCGGCGAGCGCTACCCCGGCGATATCTTCATCTCCGTGCCTGTCAAGAAGGGCCAAACGATTGGTTACTCCGGCGAGACCGGCTATGGTTTCCCTCACCTGCATTTCGAGCTGCGCCGCGGCGAGACTAAGCCCATAAACCCCTTGTCGGTCTTCAAACAGAAAGACCAAACTGCGCCCGTGATTAAGAGGCTCATCCTTCGCCCGCTGGGGCCTAACTCGCTGGTTGACGGACAACACGACGACGTTGACGTCTGGCTCACGAAGTCAAGCCGGGGCTATCGCGGCAAAAGAAAACCCGCGGTCTCAGGAGAGTTTGTGGTCCTGGCCAACGTCTTTGACACAGTCAGCGCCGGCAACCATTGCGCCGCGCACAAACTGGAGCTCTTTGCCGACAACCAGCTCGTCTATGCGATGCGTTTCGATGAGTTTGAATACGGCAAGAGCAGTCACCGAGGCGGCCTTGTCTTCGACAACCAGTATGCCTACTTCTCGCCGCCGAGCTATGTTCTGAGCCTCCACAACAGATATGGTGCACAGAATCCCTGGGAGCTCTCATCCCATAACCAAGGGATACTCGGCTTCTCGAATCAGTTAGGACCGCACACGCTCACCGTCAAGGCCTGGGACGACGCGGGCAATTGCTCCACCGCCGAAATCCAAGTCCAATCCGCGCCTCAACCGCCTCACCAAGACAAACCGCCTGTCAGGCTTGTGGAACGGCATCAAGCCAAATGGGCACCGCTGGTTCAGGTCTGGGACGACTTCGCCGAGGTCTGGCTGCAAAGGCCCGAAAACGAGGCGCCAAGTTCCGAGACCGTGCAACTCGTCGCCAAAGGCGGGTCCGGGCAGAAGCTGACGCTCACGCCACTCGAGCGAGGCGAGAATTGGCTGTCCGCGTGCCTTCCGGTCGATGGGCGCCTCCAAGGGCCGATAAGCCTCTCGATTGCACGCAAGGCTGATAACGGGATTACGTGGAACACAACCGATACCGGTGTCTATATCATGCCCAAAGGCGGCGGGGTTATGCAGGCAAATGGACTGAAGGTCGAGTTCCCGCCCGATGCGCTCTACGCGGACCAGATATTCGAGGTCATCGAGGTGCCGGCGAAAGAGGTTCCCGGCGTGCCGGTCGTTTCGGGCCTCGTCCGTAAAGTGCTCCCGGAAGGCATCCCGCTTGAGAAGGAAGTGATTGTGTCGTTTGACTGCCCAAGTCAAATGCCTGAGAAGGACGTCGCCCGATGCGGGGTCTATGAATACAACGCGAAGAGATCGAATTGGAAGTATCGCGGCAACGAGCGGTTCTCTGAGAGGTCGGTCGGATACGGCGTGCGCTATCTCTCGACGTTCGGCCTGCTCGTTGACAAGGCGCCTCCGCAGATCAGCCTGTTGGAGCCGAGCCCCGGCGCTCGCCTCCGCAGCAAGGGCAATCGCCTCGTCGCGAGAATCACCGACGCCGGCTCGGGCATCGACTACAGGACAGTTGTCGCCACAATCGACGGCATCGAGGTTGACGCTGAATACGACCCCGACCGCAAGCTCCTGAAGGGCACATTCAACCTGACAGACCCACGCGGCAGGCACAGACTCCTCATTAAGGCATCTGACAGAGCCGGCAACCCCGCCAAACCCCTCGACGTAACATTCTGAGATCTGGGGCGGGCTTTCCAGCCTGCCTACTCTACATCGCCGCGTTTCAACGCGGTGATATGAATGGCTCTAATTATACTAACACACGACTTCAGTCGTGTGACAGCTGGACGCCAAAAGCCTCCTCTTCCCTCCAAGGAATCCCGTTCTAGAGAGGATGTAGGAGGGGTGCGGTCCTCGATGTAGGCCCCCGAATGAATTCGGGGGTTAGGATAATGATAGCCTCTTGCATCGCCTCGGCTGAAGCCGGGCGATAAACCATTGTCAGGCCTTAGACCCGTTTCTATGATCGATCCCTTTTTCTGTTGGATTTCTGCCCGCCCGACACTACTATCTATACTCCACGATAATGGTTGTCTGGGAGGCGTTGCTTGGAGAAAGAAGAGGTTCTACACACCGATTCTGACGGCCACAAGGTCATCCTCCACATCGAGCTCGATGACGCCGGCAGGGAGAAGAACAGCTGGGTGACTTACGGGCGGTATCCGAAGGTCCGTTACGACTACCTCACCGCCGAGGGGGCCGCGAAGAGGATACTCAGCGGCAGAGAGATAACACACTGCTACGTCGATGCCCTGACGATCGATGCCCTTGACACGGCCGAGCAGGATCTTAAGACCTTCCAATTCCTGTTAAATGGCTCAATCGAGATTGACGGTCGGAAACGGCAGGGCCCTGCGCTGAAGCAAGCGGTCCTATGCGCGCGCTGTATCATTGGCCGGATCAATCTGTCTGGGCTGATCCTTCGAGGAGGTGCGCATTTCAGCTCCGCGAGTTTCGTCAGCGACGCGGATTTCAGTTTCGCGAGTTTCGTCGGCGACGCGTATTTCAGTTCGGCGACTTTCAGGGGCAACACGGACTTCGGTTCCGCGGATTTCGCCGGCGACGCGAATTTCAGTTCGGCGACTTTCGGAGGCGACGGGGATTTTCGTCACGCGAGATTCAGCCGCGACGCGGATTTCCGTTACGCGAGATTCAGCCGCGAGGGGGATTTCCTTTCAGCGAGTTTTGCCGGCCACGCGGATTTCATGCAAGCAAGGTTCCGCGGCTGCGCGTATTTCGGCGAAACGACGTTCGCCGGCTGCGCGTATTTCACGGCAGCCAGGTTCGCCTGGGACGCGGGTTTCGATTCCGCGAGCTTCGGCGGCGACGCGCATTTCGATTCCGCGAGCTTCAGAGGCGACGCGTATTTCTGTTGGGCGACTTTCCGCGGCAACGCGTATTCCAGGGAAGCGACTTTCGCCGGCTGCGCAAATTTCATGGGAGCCACTTTCGGCACCAACGCGCATTTCGATTCCGCGAGGTTCGGCTGGGACGCGGGTTTCAATTCCGCGAGGTTCGGCGGCAGCACATTCTTCGAAAAAGCAATCTTGTTGTCCTTAGATCTGCGAGGTGCTCGCTTTGAGGAGCTTTGCGACATGAGAGATGCAGGTGTAGGAGACATCGACCTTGGAGGAGCCGTGTTTACCAAGAGCGTACTGCTCTCGTCCCTTCAGGACGAAAAACAACTCCAAGACAGGCAGAAGGCGATTGGCAAATCGCTCAAGAAGCAAGACCAGAAGTATGGAATTACGGAAAAACTCCACCTGTTGCGCGATTGGCGGGAGAGCAAGCGCGGGATCTACAGCGTCAGCTTCGAGAACACGCTCGTGCAGGGCGAGCTGGTGTGTGACTTCAAAGACCTCCGACCATCAAAGAGCGGCCTGCCTGTCATCAAGCCGCATCGAGATGGGAAATGGGAGGAGGGGCAGAAGCAGTATGCTTGGCTGAAGGAGCAGTTCCGCAAGCGAGGCGCATACAGGGACGAGGACGCGGCGCACTGGTGGGCCTCGGAGTGCGCAAGAATGGACACCAAGACGTATCGCCCGGTGTTCGCACCGATTATCGTCATCATCACAGCCTTACTCAGCAATCTCTGGCTTGCCACAGCGATTCATGCGTGGGGCGAATCCCACCACAGGGCTGTTGTCCAGGGTTTGGTGGATGCTGGCCCACTCATCGTTTGTGTCATTTTCGCGGCCATTCTTTACGGCTTCCCGCGATCCGGGAAGTGGGTGGTCAACAAACTGGTATTTGGCTATGGCGTCAGGCTCAAGAATCTGATCATCACCATTCTAATCGTCATATTTGCCTGTTCAGTTCTGTTCTGCTGCGCCTCTCCGGAGAAGCTGATCATCAAATGCAAGCCACCGCCGTTTGTCTGGGGCTACCTCAGCTCGCTGTATTTCAGCGTGATAACGTTCGCGACGGTTGGGTATGGCGACGTGCGGGCGGAGGGATGGGCGGCGGGGCTGGCGATGGTCGAGGGGCTGCTCGGCATCGCGCTGAACGCGGCGCTGGTCGTCGTCATCTTCCGGAAGCTCATCCGCTAAGGGGAACCACGAATGAACACGAATAAACACGAATGAGGGAGGGCAGGCATCCGCCGCGCGGCGAACCCCTGCACCAGCCAGCGAACCGCAACCTCACAAAGGGCGGGTCTGAGACACCGCCCCTACAATGATTCCTTTTCTCCATTTCTCCCCTTTTCCCCCTTGTCTTCGTGTTCATTCGTGTTCATTCGTGGTTCCCACTAGAAAGGGCAGGCACGGGGATCGGGCCCTATATGGATTCCCCTTTCGCCCATTCGCCTTTTCGCCTCTTCGCCCCCTTCCTGCGTCCGTGTATTCGTGGTTTCCTCTCCTCTCCTTCTGCCGGTTCGAGCGCCGGGCCTTTCTAACTCTCTTCCTGTTCGTCGATGAGGCGGATGGTGCGCGGGCGTGAGAGCCTATCGACGGCGGGCTTGAGCTGCGCGAGCTGCTGTCTGATTGAGTCGAGGACGTTGATGAGTTCCTTCGTACTGGTCAGCAGTTCGAGGTTCCTGTTGGTTGCGTTGAGGCTTTCGGTGGCTTTTTTCTGCTCCTCGACTGCGGTTGTGAAGGCATCCACCTTAGCCTCAATGCCTGATTTAAGGGACACGATGGAAGAGGCGCCGTCCGCAGCCGTCTTTCTGAGGGTCTGAATCAGCGCGGATATCTGCTGCTGAGCGGCCTCTCTCTCCTTTGCCAGGACCGCGACGTTCTGCCTGTATGCCTCGGCGATCTTGTCGCTGGCGGCCGCGGCGGAGGAGGTTGCCGACTCCGTCATTTCCTTCGACAGCACCTTAAGCTCATTGAAACGGCTAGTCATCGATTCAGCGAGGCGCGCAAACTCCAAGAGGCTTTTTTTCTGGCTATCTGTAAATCCAGAAACCGTCGTTGAGAACCTCTCGCACTCGCCGCTCAGCATTGACATGAATGAGCTCTTGAAGCGCTCAAGGATGTCGAGCTGGTTTCTCATCGATATTTCCAGAACCTTGGCGAGTATTGCCGATTCGGGGGTTGGCGTCTCGACTCTCCTCTTGACGGCCCTCGTAATCACGTTGTCGATGCAGTACCTGTCGAACGCCGATAGGAGGTTTTCCTCCGTCTTCTGAAGCGCTGACATTGGGATCATCATAATGAGGCTGACGACGAGCGCCAGAAGCGTCGTCTCAAAGGCTACGGACAGACCGCTCGTAACGAGGCCCAGACCGGACTTTATCTGCGAGATGTCTGCGACCGAGGCGTCAACGAAGTCCGAGAAGCCCGAGACCGCCTGGACGATGCCAATGACCGTGCCGATAAAACCAAGGATAGGGATCGCCCAGACGAACACCTTAGTCATCACGTATGACGACGAGAGCTGCGCCTCGTCAATCTCACTCTCTTCCCGCAGAACGCCCTGCATCGATTCGGGCTCGGCGGTTGAGGCGAATTGGCCGAGCATTCTGGTGATTCTGTTTGGCAGGACGGTGGCTCTGGAGGCTTCCCAGAGTTCGGACAAGTCGGAGCCGATGCGTCTGGCGGATTCTGGGCCGAAGGGGTCCTTGTGCACCTTCGCGACCGGATCGGCCAGCAAGTATTGCCTCTCCATTCTCATGCCGATGTATTTGGCAAGAAGAATGGAGGCGCCCCAGAAAAAGAGGAATGTTATTCCATAAGGGACCCAACCTCGCTGGACAAACAGCTGGTGGAAGTAGTTGTCGGACCCAAGAAGCGGGATCGGGAATAGGTAGTAGAAAATAGCGGAAAGAATGAGGCCCAAGAGGCCGCAGACGCCGAGATTGGCATCCATTCTCCCGACATAGAAGAAACGCAAAATCCCACGATGACCGTATTCTTGGGGCATGTCATAAAATCCTTAAGAGTGAGAGCTTTTTCGAAACTGTGATTCTGAGTCTAACCGGGCCGATAGTCCGGTCAAGAGCAAATCAAAGATGAGTTTCCGCAACGCGGAAACGGGAGAAAGGGGGGAGACCGAAAGAAGCCGGCAAGGCCCAGTCCGGTACCTGAGCAATCGGACACGGCTCATCGCATGAGCCTTTTGGCCGAGATACCTTACCTCTCAACCGTTATGAAGGCGGCTATACAAGCTGTCCCCCGACCATCCGACTCCTCGCTTTGGGGGAGACTTGCCCTGAAACTACCGATGAGGCCTACGGTCAAGGCAGAAGCCTGGCCAGCTCAACGCCGGTCAAGGCGCCGCGGCCACACCTGCATCGAGGCCTGCCTCGCGGCCAACTGGTATAGTGTGATCGACAGCAGCCGTTGTCTTGGACCTGTCTGCCTCGGTCTCGCCAGTAAGGATGTGCTGCCAGTCGCCAGCCTCCCAGGCCTTATCCAGTATGGCGGAAACGCCCTCGCGGTTTTTGTCCAGCGCGTCAGCGAGTGTTGTCACAAGCGACTCGGCGCCTTTGTGGGTCGCCCTGGGGTGGAAGCGCTGATAGTGCTCACGAAAGACCTCTGGCCGATCGATCAACATGCAGCATCTCAGAAGGTTGCCGTCGTAAGGGATTCGCTCACGAATCGCGCGGAAGAACGGGCTTCTAAGCGCCTCGGTTACCGTCTTGTCGTAAACGTTGTCAACCGCGAAATGACAGAACGCGCACGGCTCAATGTCGCCTTTGCTGTTGATGTGCAGATACCGCTTTCCGCCAGCCATGCAGCCGTCAACCGCGGTGCCATCGTTCCAGAAATCGGCCAAGAAAATCGGCTTTGTTGCGCGCTCAGCATAGAGCCTGCGTCGCAAGAAATCGCGCTGCTCGGGCGTCACCATCAGGTTGGCGTCTGGTCTGTCACCTACGGGGATGTACTGGAAGTACCACCCTATGAGCGCGCCCCAATCGATCATCGTATCAATGAACTCGGAGCTGGACACTACGGCAACGTTGTGGCGTGTCGCTGTGGCCGAAAAGCCGACTAGCACTCCCTTATCTCTCATCATCTTGGCCGCTCTTTCGAGCTTCTTGAAGGTCCCCTTGCCCCTTCTGGCATCGGTTTCCTCTTCCATCCCCTCCACACTAAGCATCTGACCAGTGTTGCCCAGCTTCGCAAGACGCTTTACGACACGCTCATCGATGCAGAGACCGTTGGTGTAAATCAAGAACCAGCAATCTTTGTGCTTCTCGTATAAATCAAGCATGTCGGGCCGCATAAATGGCTCGCCGCCGGTGATTGTGAAGAAGTGCAGACCGAACTCCTTCGCCTCACAGATGACCCTGTCAATTGCCTCGAAGGATAAGTCAGGATCACCCCGAAACTCTTTTGCCCAGCAACCCCGGCAATTGAGATTGCACTTGGAGGTTACGCTGATGACCATGACGTCAGGTGGTCTGAAGCCCTCTCGGTCTCGAAATGCAAGCTTCTTCTCCTCCCCGACGAACATCGAGTTGAGGAATACGTTAACGACAAAGCCTTTCCTGCTAGGTCCATTAAGGTGCGAAGATAGCCGCTTGAGCCACTTGCCAACCGGATGTCCCTTCTCGATTATGTCCCGCAAAGCACGAGCAGCGAGCTTGTGGTCATCCACAACAGCAAGTCGCTCCCAAAAGCCCGTCATTCGGATGATCTCCTCATCCGAGCCGGTCGCAAGAGCGTCCATTATCTTCTTGCCCAGATGCTTAACCATCCTCTTTTCAAGATGCTGAGTAAGTACCCTCCTCATCACAAACCTCCTTCACAGAACCTATCACCAAAAAACACCCCACAAGCCTGCCAACTGTCGGGACGGACTAGTCGCCTGTTTCCGCAGCCACGGCGTTAGCTGGGGCAAAGAATATACTCATAATGAGTGAGACCTGCTCGTCCGCACTCGCAGTGTTGCCGTCTGCCAGCCACCTAGAAAGGTAGGTCTCAACTGTGCTTAAGAGCGCAAGGGCCCTTTCACGCGCGCCTGAAGAGCCAAGGTGCCCCTCTTCTATCCACTGCCGCAACGCGCTCTCCGCATATTCCGCGTAACTCGCAATGCGAGCCTTCATCCGAGCATGAAGCTCCTCTCCCGGCTCATGTGAGAGCCGAAACTTCTCCGCCATATAGATCCTGAAAAAATGTGTGTTCTCCTGGAAAAACTGCAAATGGTGCGAGACAAAACGCTCTACGGCCTTCCGCCAATCGAGCCTCATCTCACTTATCTGGGAGAGTCCCTCCTGAAGCCTCGAAAGCTTCTCATCGATAATCGAGGAATAAAGATCAAGCTTGCTGTTGAAGAACTTGTATAGGGTGGACATCCCAAATTCCGACCCTCGGGCGACCTCTCCCATTGTGGCGGCAGAAAAGCCCTTGCGAGCAAAAACCTCTTCCGCGACGCCCAGTATGCTGTCGCGCCTAATGCGCCTTTCTCTTTCCTTCCGTCCGATCTTTTCCATGCTCTCACAATCCCTCAATGGCGAATGATTGGTCTCGCATTCGAACCAATAGTCTATTTGGAATAACCATTCCATAGGGATAATAGCTATTCCCATTCACGATGTCAAACTGTTTTGTGAACAAGTCTCCTCAAAAAGCGAAATGGGCGAGAAAGACAGAGGCGGAATCCAGCTCCGTTACAGCTACACCCAGCAGCAGAGGCCAAGTCGGAATAACAATGGCCTTTCAAAGGGTGTAGTTCTTGAAGAACAGGCTAAGGATGCGCTTGCTAGAACGATAATGCTCTCCGGCGCCGCCTCAGACCGTTTCCGGCCGTAGGATGACCATATTGCCTGGAATAGGCCGGGAAACCTGCACACACCACCGTCGCCGTCAGTCTGCGCAACTTACAGCGCACCAGGCTAGCCGACACCCGCCACTCGTGCCCAGTATTCAGTGGCGGGCTGCTAGCTCTTCGAATCAAACGCCGTCGTTGTGGTCGTCGGGACTACTAGGTTAGCCCGTCGATTCCCCCAAGAAAACTGCTTTTTCCTTGCACAGCTGGGAGTATGTCTCGACTTTCTTGTCGTCGAGGCGGTCCTTCGGAACCATGATCGCAAGAACGCCTTTGACCCCCTTCTTCTTGTCATAGACAATAGAGCTGATGCACTTGATCCGCTCGTCTTGGTGCGAAGTCGTGTAGTCGGTCGCAGGCATCGCAGCCCTGGTTGCCAGATTGACCTTTTCGAGCTTAACGCCAAATGTCTCCTCTGCTATGCACTTACCAAGATACGATTGCAGCCGGATCGGGTGTGGCGTCTCCCTTTCAGAAACAACAAGAAGCCCTGGACATTCGGGACAAGCAACCGCAAACACGGCGGTTTCACTAGTTGCTGTGGCTATCTCGTCCATAACAGGCTCAATCTTGTCGGAAGCAAAGGACCTGCGCAGAACGACAGAGCCTAGAGCATGAGCCTTGGGGCCCGGCCTGTATGGTCCTTTCGGCTTCTGGATAACGAAATCATGCTCCTTCATAACCTGAAGGACGCGATGGGCAGTTGACTTGCTCAAGTCAAGTCTTTGGGCAATCTCACTGACCGTCATTGGCTTCTCGCTCCAGCAAACGAGCTCCAAAACGTTGAGGCTGTGAGACACCATAGGCAGTCCAGCGTATTGATCACTCACTCGTGCCATTTTGGTACTCCTGAAAGTTCCTCGGTTGATACAACAGTTTAGGCAATCCCACTTTGAGTTTATGTGTCACAATTGCTTACGCGTCATTATATGTTACGCAGCTGACACACCGTGACACCTTATCTTCTTATATTCACCTTGCTCTTCACAAGTGTCAAGTCCTAATTGTCAGAGGAGTTTCCCCAAGTGGGAAACGGCAGAAAAGGAAAAAAGGGGGCAAGGCGAAAAGGGAGAGGCGAGTGGTAGCCAAAAGGGCTTAGCCTTGTCCCTGACGAATCCGGCACAGCGAGGATTCCGCCTCAATAGAATAAGGGCGCGGCCCGGAGGCAGCGCCCTTCTCAATGTTGAACTCGTCTCGCTCGATTTAATACATCCCGCCGCCTGGCGGCATCGGAGGCATGGGCGGCTCTTTCTCAGGGATGTCGGTTACCATCGCCTCGGTCGTGATCATGAGGCCAGCGACGCTGGATGCGTTCTGAAGTGCAACCCTGGTCACCTTAGTGGGGTCGATGATGCCGGCCTTCATCATGTCAACATACTCGAGCTTCTCTGCGTCAAAACCGTAGGCGCCTTTCTCTTTCTTGACCCTCTCGACGACTATTGAACCTTCCTGTCCAGCGTTCTCGGCGATGTTCCTGAGCGGCTGGATAAGCGCCTTTCTGATCATGTCAGCGCCAACCTTCTCATCGCCCGTGGCCTTCAACTTATCGAGAGCGCTAACGACGCGAAGGTAAGCAACGCCTCCGCCGGCCACTATGCCCTCCTCAACAGCCGCACGCGTCGCGTTCAAAGCGTCCTCCACGCGCGCCTTGCGTTCTTTCATCTCAGTCTCGGTCGCGGCGCCGATCTTGAGAACCGCAACCCCACCGACCAACTTGGCGAGGCGCTCCTGGAGCTTCTCGCGGTCATAATCAGAGGTCGAATCCTCTATCTGGGCTTTGATCTGCTTGACACGGCCCTCGATGTCAGCCGTCTTGCCGGCGCCCTTCACGATGGTGGTGTTGTCCTTATCAATGACGATCTTCTTAGCCGTGCCGAGGTCGGAAAGCGTGATCTTCTCGAGCTTCAGCCCGATGTCCTCGGTGATGGACTTGCCGCCAGTCAGGACTGCGATGTCATCGAGCATAGCCTTCCTTCGCTCGCCAAAACCGGGCGCCTTCACCGCGGCGCAAGACAGAGTGCCGCGCAACTTGTTGACGACCAGCGTCGCCAGCGCCTCGCCCTCGATGTCCTCAGCGACGACGAGGAGCGGCTTGCCCATTCTCGCGATCTGCTCGAGGATGGGGAGAAGGTCCTTCATGTTGCTGATTTTCTTCTCGTGGATAAGGATGTATGGGTCCTCGAGAACGCACTCCATACGCTCCGCGTCCGAGATGAAATACGGCGAGAGGTAGCCCCGGTCAAACTGCATACCCTCGACGAGGTCCAGCGTGGTCTCCATAGCCTTCGCCTCCTCGACGGTGATGACGCCGTCCTTGCCAACCTTGTCCATCGCGTCCGCGATTAGCTCGCCGATCTTGTGATCGTTGTTCGCCGAAATCGACGCTATCTGCGTGATCTGCTCCTTCGTCTCGGTTGGGACGCTGATCTTTTTCAGCTCCTCCACGATCGCATCAACGGCCTTGTCTATGCCGCGCTTCAGGGCCATCGGGTTCGCGCCCGCCGCGACGTTCCTCATCCCCTCCCTGCAGAGTATCTCGGCCAGAACGGTCGCAGTCGTGGTGCCGTCGCCCGCTACATCTGACGTCTTGCTTGCGACCTCGTGCACCATCTGGGCACCCATGTTCTCGAATGGGTCCTCGAGCTCGATCTCCTTCGCCACCGTTACGCCGTCCTTCGTAATAGTCGGTGAGCCAAACTTCTTGTCCAAGACCACGTTGCGGCCCTTCGGGCCCAGCGTGACCTTGACCGCCTTAGCTAGCTGCGCGACACCCTTCAGCATCGCGCTCCTGGCCTCCTCAGAAAACTTAAGCTGCTTCGCCATAATCTTTCCTCCTTAAGAGTAGTGTTCCATTTGCCTATTTGCGCCTCGGGAAGAACTATCTTGCGCTCTAATGAAGAACGCCAAGAACCTCGTCTTCCTTCATGATGATGAACTCCTCATCATCAAGCTTCACCTCAGTCCCGGAATACTTCCCGAACAGAATCTTGTTGCCGACCTTGAGCTCCATCGGGATGATCTTGCCCTGATCGTCCTTGCGACCCGGACCGACCGCCATCACCTCGCCCTGGCTCGGCTTCTCTTTCGCGGTATCAGGAATAATGATCCCGCCTTTCTTGACCTCGCCCTCCTCAAGCCTCTTGACTAGAACCCTGTCATGCAAAGGCTTAAACTTCATAAGCAGACCTCCTTTACTTAGTATTTGTTAAGACTTGTTCCCGTTTTCATTAGCACTCACTATCATTGAGTGCTAATAACACCAAATCACAAATCAACTGTCAAGTCAAATCTCGGAATTCACCTCAACGACTAATCAGCCACCATCCGTAAGTGAAAACAACCATCGACCCCTACGGTTCCAGCACTACGAGTTGCAGCCGGAACTGCTAACGCGAGTGGCTATTACGATCCGGCGAAGCGAATCAGTCGATAGCAGAAGACGCCAGATAAGGGGCCTATTCCGTCTGCTGCAGCTGTTTTCGGCCTCCACCTTGTTCACCCGCCCTATTTGCTTCTGTTCTTAGGGCGTTCGAGTAAGAGTGCTCTCTGATGCCATCAATGCGACCGGGGATTACAAATATCGCTTGATCTGAGCCAGCGTTCGATGCTTGCGTCTCCTCTTGGTGGCGGCTGAGCCGAAAAGAAGCTGGCCTCAGGCCACAATTCGCTGGCCCTCTCGATCCTGCTTTCTACGTCAACGACCAGCACGGACTCTAGTGCAGCGCCGGAGCTAAGCAAGCGCAGAACCGGTTCATCGTAGGGATTAAAGGCAAAGCCAAAAACCACCAAATGCGACGTTCTTTGAAGAATGGACGCCGCCAGTTCCCAGACAGACCCCAAGGACGGGGGCGGTTTCTTCTCTGGTGTTGGCGCTACGATGAGCGCATTACCTGTTATGCCTCCCCTGCCATCTGTATAGCACGCGTGTTCGTTCCAAGAAATGCTGCCGTGAATCTTCGCGAGCGGGAGCTTGCCTGTCAGGGTCACGGGATGTAGCCATTGCGAAACGGGATACGGCCATCGGCCTGTCAGGACTTGGCCCGAAACACCATAATTGAAGCCTTTCGTGCCAAGGCCGTATTCAACAAGCATGTCGTAATTCGCGGTGATGATCCCCGCGCAATCCCGATTCGTGAATCTCCTGATGAAATCAGCCGCCTTGGTCAATCCCGGAATGCCGAGCTTGCGGTTCTCATCAATCATCAGGACATGTCTGCGGCACCGCCCAGCGTGAAACTCGCTCCAGATAAAGGGCTCCGAGAGTCTTCGAGCAATATACCAAATGAGGGCCTTCTTGTTCTCCTCGCCCGAGTGCAATGCAGACGCTATAAACTCCTCAGGAAGGCCTTTCGGATTGGCGCTGTCCCACTCTTGTTTAAGTGACCGCACCAGATCAAGCTTTCGGGCATCGCGCGGCCCCCATGCCTCAATCCTGAAATCGAACAGCTCGATTGCAGCAGGCAAATCCGCTGCCCATTTCGAGAATCCAGCTCCGAGGAAGAGGCTCAGCATGGTCGCTGTGTATCCTTCTGCCGCTGCGCTTAGAAGGCCTCTGTTTTGAAATGGGTCGCCAGCTTGAACTGCCTAAGGTCCTGGCTCCGGCGGCGCGGGCACCAAAGGCTTCAACACGGCAATGAGTTTAGGAATGTGAACTGTGGCCACCGTCCAAATAAACTTGTGTTCTAAATCTCCATATTCGTGGGCCAATACGTGCCGCTGAGCGATGATTCTGCGCCAGGGGATTTCTGGGTGCGAATCTCTGAAAGGCTTAGAGACTTTGCGGGCTGCCTCACCAATGATCTCAACGTGCCGCTCCACCGCGCCTCGCAGCTTCCGGTCTTTCAAGTACTTCTCGAACGAGTAACCCGACACGAACTCGGCCACAGCCTCGGCCGCGTCCAGCATATCCCACAAATAGCCCGCGTCGATCTTGTCAGGCAGCATAAATCAACACCCGTGTCCGTAGGATCTCGTGGCGCCTGAAGGGATTGCGGAGTCCCGTCTTGGAGACAAGATCGACTTCTCGGCCGAAGATGGCCTTCAGTTCGTCGATCATGTCCACCCAGTCGAACAGACTCCAGGGGGCGTCATCCGCGAAGCTGACGAGCACGTCCACGTCGCTTTCGGGACCGAAGTCCTCCCGCAGCACTGAGCCGAACAAGGCGAGCTCTGTGATCTTCCATTTGCGGCAGAACTCGGCGATCTCCTTGCTGGGGATGTCAATTCCGACACTACTCATGGTCTGAATCCGTCAACTTCTAAGACCCAACAAAGAAAGCTCATGCTATCTCCATCCTGCCATGCTCTTCCCGCATTGTATTGTCGCAAATGAATGCCGGCGGTCAATCAGGCTACTCCTACGTCTCCGGCGGCAATGGAGGCAGCAGAGGTTCCAGTTGCTCTATCAAATGGGGGATCTCCTCAATGGCCAACCGCCAGATGCGCTCATGGTCAATCTCATCATAGTTATGGATCAGAACGTTTCTCTGTGCGATGATTCTGCGCCAGGGTATTTCTGGGTGCTCGGACCTGAACAGAGGGCTGAGGCGACGCGCGGCTTCCCCAATGATCTCAATGCGCCGCTCTACCGCTAGACGAAGTTCTTGATTGGCCCGGTATTGCTCCAGACCAACGTCTTTCAGCGATGCAACAAGCCCTTTTGCAGCCGTGAACATGTCCCAGAGGCTCGCGGCGTCTCCTCGCTCAAGCGGCATACACAACCTGCTTCGTGCGTAGGATTTCGTATCTTCTGAACGGATTGCGCAGGGCCCGTTTCTCGACCAGGTCCACTTCTCGACCGAGGACCCCTTCCAATTCCTCCTGGATATCCATCAAATGCCAAAGGTTCCAGCTGGCGCCTTCTGCGAAGCTGACCATAACGTCGATGTCGCTGTCGGGGCCGAAGTCATCCCGCAACACGGAGCCGAACAAGGCGAGCTCGGTAATCTTCCACTTACGGCAGAACTCGGCGATCTTCTCGCTAGGAATGTCAATTCGGAGATTGTTCAATGCGGTCCTCGATTAGATTCTTACGCTTTTCTGACCTGCTTTCATCTCAATCATAATACCTCAACATCTGGCCAGTTTGTCAACTTTACCACCCTAATCAGGCCTGCAAGTAGGCAGCCTCCATTTGACTAAGCAGGTGCCCTGAGGATAATCTCTCCTTTCAGCAATTGAGCAATTTGCCGCAGGAACAACGAGGAGATTGAACCTTGCGTAGGATACTGGTCATCGGTTCAAAAGGGATGCTGGGACGCGATCTTTGTGCCCGGCTTCGGCAGGACTTCGAGGTGATTGAGGCAGACATCGACGAGGTCGATATCACTGACTTTGGCGCCACCCGCGAGTTGGTCGCTGGTCTCAGCCCTGACGAGGTCGTCAATGTGGCAGCATTTACCGACGTTGACGGCGCTGAGAGCAAGGCTTGGCTTGCATACGAGATAAATGCCGAGGGCGCAAGGAACGTGGCGAAAGCGGCCGCGGCGGTCGGATCGCGATGCACTTACATCGGCACGGATTTCATCTTCGACGGCAAAAAAGGCTCACCCTACGTTGAGGACGATGCGCCGAATCCACAGGGCGTCTATGCCAAGTCCAAGCTGGCGGGCGAACTGAATGTCCAGAAACACGCTAACAGGCATTTGATAGTGCGGACGGCGTGGCTCTTCGGGATGCACGGCAAGAATTTCGTCGAGGCGATCTTGAGGCGGGCTCAGTCGGTTGGCCTGCTTCGGAAGATCATGAAGATGGGCCAGGAGCCTATATCACAGCAGACCCCAATCAACGAGGTAGAGCACGGCGATGTTGGCGACTTGATCCGAGAAGCGCTCAGGAGGTTCCTCACCCCTCGCGAGGAGATGGTCATCAGGCGTAGATTCGGCATAGACAGAGGACACAAACAGACGCTTGAAGAAACAGGTATCATGTTCAACGTCACCCGGGAACGCATACGCCAGATTGAGGCTAAAGCCCTTAGGAAGCTGCGCCATCCTACTCGGCGCGGGCTATTCAAGGGCTTGAGCCTGGATCTCCGTGTTGTGGACGACCAGATTGGGAGCCCGACATACTCGGTCGATCTGTCCGAGGCGATCGCACGGCTGCTGATGACGGAAGAGACAGGCGTATTCCATTGCGCAGGTTCTGGCAGCTGCTCGTGGTTCGATTTCGCAAGAGCGATCGTCGAGACAGCGGGGATGCGTGATGTCGACGTCTCACCAATAAGCTCGGCAGACCTCGATCGTCCCGCGCCTCGTCCGCCGTATTCGGTGTTGGACACCAGCAAGTTGTATCGCGCGATAGGCTTCAGGATGCCAACCTGGGAGGATGCGCTGAGGCGCTATCTGCGGCTCAGGAACGAGCGGATTGGAGAATAGAATTGCCGGATAGGATCAGACTGATCGTCGCGGGCGCCTGCGGTCGGATGGGTCGGATGATCGTGGAGCTGGCCGCCTCTGACAGCAGGTTCAAGATCGTCGGAGCAACTGAAAGACCAGACCACGAGATGATCGGGAGGCCGCTTTCTGAGGCGCTAGGCATCGCCTCGTTGGCGGGCGCCGTGCTGTCGGCCCAAATGGCCCCGCTACTTTTCCATGCGGACGTGATAATCGACTTCACGACACCCGATATTTCAATGGCCAATCTCACGCTGGCGGCGGAGCAGGGCAAGGCCATCGTCATCGGAACGACGGGCTTCTCTGCGGCTCAACTTGCAGGCATACATCAGCGGAAAGACGAGGCCCGATGCGTCCTTTCGCCGAACATGAGCCGCGGGATGAACTTGATGTTCGTCCTGGCCAGAGTTCTTGGCGCGGCGCTTCCCGACTTCGACGTTGAGATAACGGAATCGCATCATCGAGGCAAGAGGGATTCTCCCAGCGGGAGTGCGCTCCGGATAGCGGAGAACTTGGCCGCGTCCCGAGGCGTTGAGATAGACGAGGTTGCCGTGTATGGCCGTCGCGGCAAGGAGCTCAAGCGGCCTCGGGGCCAGATCGGGATGCACTCGGTGCGCGCGGGCGAGATCGTCGGTGAGCACACGCTGCTCTTGGCTGGTCGAGGCGAGCGGCTAGAGGTTACACATCGAGTTGAGAGCAGACGGACGTTTGCGGCAGGGGCACTCTTGGCCGCGGAGTTCGTGGCCAAAGCAGAGCCGGGCATATACTCGATGGCTCAAGTGCTGGGGCTTGACGAGTTGGCTGACGCGGCGAGCTCTCTGGCGAAATGAGTCCTGAACGGGAAGGCGGCAGCTGCGGTTGACAGCAAAGGCAGCCATCTTCGACCTCTACGGCACGCTGATCGACCTTTTTTCGTGGGGGGCGGAACAGAAGGTTCTTGCTGACGTGGCCAAGACTCTTTCCCTGCCCGTCAAGGACTTCCAGAGTCTTTGGACTGATACCTATCCTGAAAGAGTGACGGGGGCCTTTCCGGACTTGGAGTCCTACCTGTTGGACCTGTGCAAACGACTGCGAATTGTGCCTTGCGAAACCAGCGTCGAGGCAGCGGTTGATATGATGAATGAGTTCACGCGCGGCCTGATGGTTCCCAGGCCGGACGCGGAGGAGACGCTCTCGAAGCTCAAAGAGGGCGGCCTGAAGCTGGCCCTGTTGACGAACTGCGGCTGTCACGTTCCGTCGATTTGGAATCAGACTCCATTAGCGTCGCTCATGGATGCCCGAGTTTTCTCATGCGAGGCGGGAATCAAGAAGCCCGATCCCAAGGTGTATGTCCTGACGTGCAAGAGACTGGACGTTCAGCCGGGAGACTGCATCTTCGTCGGCGACGGCGGGAACGAGGAGCTAGACGGCGCTGAGGCCGTGGGAATGACTGCCGTCATGATTCGGACCCCGGAAGACGACCTCTACAATCCGCGCCGGACGGCATCGGACGTCTGGCCAGGCCCCAGAATCTCACGTCTGAGC
>CAYZPW010000028.1:0-2655 GCA_964480475.1 uncultured bacterium
CACCATAGCGGTGTCCTGATATTCTGTGGTCAAGGCGTGAAGGTCCGCGATGAAATAGAAGCACTCGTATTCATCCTGAAGCGAGGCCCAGAACTCGAGCAGCTTCAGATGCCCGATGTGCAGCCTCCCCGACGCCCTATTCCCGCTCGCGATAATCTTCTTCAACGCAATAATCTCCCCAACAAAAACAGCCAGAACCCGGCCATCTTGCGGCCTTCGCCGAACAGAACACACCCTCGCCCAAACTGCCTTCCCAACTCAAAAGGCAAGAACGGGCGAGTCAGCCAACCAGAATGCTATTGTATTGAACCGCCCCGCCCAAGTAAAGCCCGATTCGGATTCTGCCCGGTTTCATGCGCCAACCTATGGGAAGCTGACTAGCCCGAGGCCAAGGTCGTGATTTGTCCTGTGGTTGAAATTGACGAGCTGCATGAGGTAACATTGGACATGCCGGAAGGCTTCATTCCAACTAAATGCTGCTTCATTTGGGATACGGAGCTAATTTGAACTACTGGACTCAGCTGAGCATCGAATACGCCAACCAGCGTGCGTATTTAGATGACTTGTTCCGGGTGTATCCGACGATTCCGGAAGCTATCAGAGATATAAGCGAACAGAAATGGGCAGAGATAGAGGAAGCCTTCAAGCACCAACGCAATGTTGATCTCTTGGAGGCCCTCTTGGACCTCGATCTGTTTCCGGTGAAGGATTCGTATGTCGCATACTTGAGAAGAGACCCGTCAGCCATGCAACGTAATCCCGCGACCGTCAATAGACTATCCGGTAGGCTGTATGAGATGGGCCTGGAGGCGATCTATGAGAGATGCAGCGAGCCCAAGGAGACTAACAGGCGGATGGGGCAGCTGTTCCGGGAATGGCTTCGAAAGGGGGTTCTTGGCGTCAGGTTCCTGAACGCCGATTCAATGCTGTCAACGTCGCAAGATGCTATTCTCGAAGGTAGCGATCAACAGCTGAAACAGTTTGCAGAAGAGCAAACGGGCTATTCACGCGACAAGGGCTTGGATTTCGTGGGGAGATTCAATGGCAAGTATATCATTGGTGAGGCGAAGTTTCTCACCGATTTCGGCGGGCACCAGCAGGCTCAGTTTGAGGACGCAGTTGTGCTGTTTGATCAGAAGGCTCTAGACGCCATCACCGTCGCCATCCTTGACGGCGTGCTGTATATGCCAAGAAACACGAAGATGCACAGCTTCTTGCTGGAGCGCCACGACTGCAACGTGTTGAGCGCTTTGGTTCTGAGGGATTTCCTGTATCAGGTATAGCTGATTCCCATGTTCCTTGAGTATCGGAACAAGACATCAAAACGGAACATACTGGCCAAGAGACAGCAGTCCCGACTCGAGCGCGAGAATGGTGGCGGGAGCTCCGAAAAGAAGCTGATTCTCGGCGAGAACTCTGAAGTCCTAAGACACTTAATTCGTGATCCCAGCGTGCAAGGGAGTGTCGAATTGGTCTATATCGACCCACCATTCTCGACCAATACGGTCTTCAGAATAGGACAGTCGAGGGCTAATACGATCAGCTCGAGTCGGTCAGACCCTGCTGCCTACACGGACCTGTTGACTGGCTCGGAGTTCATCGAATTCATGCGGGAACGCCTGATATTGATAAGGGAGCTCATGTCCAGAACCGCGTCGATCTACTTGCATATTGATTACAAAATCGGCCACTACCTGAAGGTCATGATGGACGAAGTGTTCGGCGCTGACTGTTTCAGGAGCGACATCGCGAGAATTAAATGCAATCCAAAGAACTTCAAGCGCAGGGCTTTTGGCAACGTCAAGGACTTGATTCTATTCTACACAAAATCCGCTCGATATACCTGGAATGAGCCCAGAACCGATTTCGCTGAGGATGACGTCACGAGGCTATTCAAGAAGGTTGACGAGGGCGGCAGGCGCTACACAACCGTGCCTCTACATGCGCCAGGCGAAACGCAAAATGGTCCAACGGGCCGGCCCTGGAAAGGCATCCCACCTCCGAAAGGCAGGCATTGGCGCAGCGACCCGAAAGTCCTTGATGAGCTAGATAGCGAGGGGCTAATCGAGTGGTCGCGGGCGGGAGTGCCCAGAAAGAAAATATATGCTGACGAGGCGAACGGGAAGCGGCTACAGGACATATGGGAGTTCAAGGACCCGCAATACCCGTCCTATCCTACGCAGAAGAACCTGGATATGCTGAAGCTCATCATCTCCACCTCGTCAAACAAGGGCGACCTTGTGCTGGACTGCTTCTGCGGGTCTGGGACAACGCTATTGGCCGCCGAGCAGCTGGGCAGGAACTGGATCGGCGTGGATCAATCGGAGGAAGCAATAATCGTCGCGAGGCGCAGATTGGACGAGATACCGGAAGCGGTATTTCAGAAGAAGCCGGATTATGATTTCTTGAGACTTGCTCCCTCCGATGCATAGGTGCGACTGGGCCACCGGCGATATCCTTGTCAATGCTGGTGCTGCGTTTATCATCTTTCTGTTGAAGCAACGTCCCTCACGCCTCTCTCCTTGAATCGCTCAAACGCCTCGCCCTTCAGTTTTGACTTGCCGGTGTAGGGCGTGGTCTCAGACCCCGCTCTCTTCTTCGTGTTTCTCGGTGTCCTTCGTGGATGGCTGATTTATGTGAGCTTGATCCACGAAG
>CAYZPW010000028.1:2755-38234 GCA_964480475.1 uncultured bacterium
GGACGCGAGACAGTAGTCTTGGGCTTATGGGAGCTGCGAAGGCACTGTTGAGGACTGCGAAGTATCACGTCAGAGACCGTGTCGGGACGCTGAGGCCGCGGAAGCTGAGGCTGGCCGTTACGTCGCGGTGCAACGCGATGTGCTCGATGTGCAACGCATGGCAGAAACCGCTCGGACGGGAGCTTTCGCTCGAGGATTATGAGCGGATATTCAGCGAGAGCGCGCGCTTCCTCTCGAAGATTAAACACGTCTCGTTCACGGGCGGCGAACCGACGCTCCGCGATGACCTGGTCGATGTCGTCAGATTGGTCACTGAGCATTTCCCCGGCGCCTCGGTCAACATCAACACAAATGCTCTCCTGGTGAAACGGATCGCCGAGATGACGCGCGAGATACTGTCGTTCAGGGATCAGCTTATGATTATCGTCTCACTCGATGGGCTGGGGGAGGTTCACGACAAGGTCCGGGGCGTCCCGGGCGCGTTTGAGAAGGCGAACTCCACAGTGGAATCGCTGCTCTGGCTAAACAGAGAACTCCGCCCCAAGAGACTGAAGGTTGAGGTCAACTACACTGCCACCGACGAGAGTTACGAGCAGCATGAGCCGATGCTCCACTATTGCGCGCAGAGGGGCATCGACCTCAACCTCATCATCCCGATGTCAGGCGTGATCTACCGCAGGGAGGACGAGGCGCCGGCGCTTGGGAGCGAGCAGGCGGCGGAACTCGCGGCGGTTCTTAGGAGGCAGCTCGCGGCGAACTACAACCTGAAGCGAGCGATCATACTTGACCTTCTCGAGGGCAAGGGTCGGCAGTTCGACTGCTGGGCAGGGAGGCTTATCGTCTTCGTCGATGCGGACGGGACGCTCTATCCGAACAGCAGCTGCCCGGCCAGGTTCAGAATGGGGAACGTTTTTGAGGACAGTTTCGATTTGGCGAGGATATTCCGCTCTGACCTCGGAAGAAAAGTGATCGGAGCAGCGCGGACCTGTCACGACTGTCAAGTGGCCTGTGAGACGGGCACAACGCTCAGGCTGCCCGAGGCATGGTATGCCTATCGGCGGCGGACGAGAGGGGTCTGATGTCCGGAGGGCGGTTGGCAGTTGGCAGGCTGGCGGTTGGCAGTTGGCAGTTGGCGGTTGGCAGTTGGCGGTTGCCGGTTGGCAGGCTGGAAAGCCAGCCCCACGGCGGGTCAACGTAGACGCTGAGTGATGCGACTTAAAGGACTCGTGAAGAGACTCAGAAGGCTATACAAAGCCGTTAGCCACACGGTCAGGTATTGGCTTGGCGCGCAGATACTAAGGGCTCTGCTGGTCGTGCTGCCGTTGTTTCCACTAGCATTTTTGGAGCGGGTTGCGAGAGCAATGGGCAGCATCGCCTGGCGTGTTATGAGGCGGAATCGGGAGCTCGCGCTGTGTAACTTGAGGCTCGCCTTCCCGGACAAATCTGAGAGCGAACGGCTGCTCATAAGCAAGAAGGTGGCGCGTGCGCTCATCGTTAATGGATTTCAGATTGTCTGGATGGCGGGACATCGGAGGCAGATGCTAGAGCTCATCGAGGTCGATGGGCTCCAACACGTACAAAATGCTCTCAGAAAATGCAATGGCGCGATACTAGTGGGCGCGCATTTCGGGAACTTCATCCTGCAATGCCTCCGGCTCGGGTCCGAGGACTTCACGTTTTCCACGATCGTCAACATGCCCGAGGCTGACAGGTTATCTGCGATTATCACTCAGCGAGCGAACGAGATGGGCCTCAACATCATCCCCAGAAGACTGGCTTGGGCCGCGACAAGAGAGACACTCAAGCGGCTAAAGAACAACGAGGTGGTGTGTGTGATTGCCGATGAGGAGGCGCGGAAGGACGGGGTTTTCGTCGATTTCTTCGGCTATCAAGTCCCAACCCCTAAGGGACCTGCGTTGCTGGCCGTGCGTTCCGGCGCCGTGGTTCTCCCGACGTTCATTTATCGGTTTCCCGGAGCGCGGCAGAGGATTGTCGTGGAACCGCCGGTTGAGATACCGCGAGATGATACATCGGACGCGGTTCAAAGCGCCACGGCGATCATGACGAAGGTGATTGAGGACGTTGTGCGCAAGTATCCCGAGGAATGGGCGTGGATAACGCACAGATGGCGGAAACGGCGAGGCGACCGGGCCAGCGACGACCGAGTATCGGAAAAAACACCGTCGCACCAACCCGCTGAAAAAAACGGCTAACAGCGCGGTTGCGTTCCGGTTGCGGCAAGCGCGCGTGAGCCGTCCTAACCGTTAAGGAACACGACCATTCCCGCGAATGTTCTAGAAATGAATAGAATGTTAGAAATACATGAAGATGGGAGGGGCGCGGTGGCGAAGCTCAACCGGATAGGGCACAAGTTAGTCTATAAAGGCGTCGAGGATGGGATGTTGGCTGAGAAGGCTGGCCAGGCGCTGATGAATCTTGGTCTCACCTCTCTGAATCGTCAGGAGCTCGCCGAACTGTTCGCGGAAGACGGTGAGCTGCCGATTGAGGCGACGGTGATTGACGCTGAGCTGCTTCGAGAGAACTTCGCTCGGATCGGCTTTGACGCGGAAGTCGTTCGGGACACGGGCGCGTCCGCGGAGAGTCCCTATGTTGAATACAAAAGGAGCAGTGAGAAGGTAGTCTCCGGCGTGGGCTTGACCGGCGTTGTGAGTTTCGGAATTGTGTGGACCGTGGCGCTGTTCTTGGTCTTTGTGCCGATTCCCTTTATCAGCATGTTTGCCCTATCGCTCGATTTGTACTCATATCTGTGGCCGCTCTCGTTATTGATGAGTGCCGTTCTCACCGTTACTGGCGGCTACTTCGTTGGCTGTCTCATGGCCGTTTACAATTACAAGTTCCTTATGGGTTTGCTTATAGGAATTGTCGTCGGAGTGATTCAGGTGGCGTGTCTCGCAGGGTCCGGTTCGATGGCAGCGCCGGTGTTTGGCTCAATCTTGATTGGGGTCGATCAGAGCTTGAAAGGCGCGGACCCGGACTCGCTGCCCATTGACGCAAGGCCACAAGCAAGACGACTGCTGTCAAAACCCCTTTTGTACTTCATCTGTTCGCACTTGATGGCACTTGCCGCAACAATACCTTCCAGGTTCATTTGACCAGCGCGAGCATCTCCCTGACGGCCTTGTCCAGGCCGACAAGCACGGCCCGTGCGATGATGCTGTGCCCGATGTTCAGCTCCTGGATGTCCATGATTCTCGCAACCGGCACTACATTGTAGTATGTCAGGCCGTGACCAGCAAACACGTCAAGCCCCACGTTGTCCGCGTAGGCGCACGCCTCGGCGATTATCTCTAGCTCGTCGGCTCGTTCTTTGAAGCCTACGGCATTGGCGTATGTCCCGGTGTGTATCTCGACAGCGTCGGCGCCCACCTTCTTTGAGGCGTCGATCTGGGCCTTGTCGGGATCGACAAACAGGCTCGTCTCTATTCCGGCGTCCTTTGCCGCGTCAAGTGTCCTTTTGACGACATCCAGGTTTGAGACGACATCGAGGCCTCCCTCCGTCGTTATCTCGTGCCGGCCTTCAGGAACAAGCGTTATCTGGTCTGGATGAACCTCGCAGGCGATCTTGGTTATCTCCTCGGTCGCGGCCATCTCCAGGTTGAGCTTTATCTGGCAGACCTCGCGGATGAGGCGCAGATCACGATCGCTGATGTGGCGTCTGTCCTCCCGCAGGTGGATCGTGATCCCACGGGCGCCAGCAAGGTGGACAATGCTCGCGGCGAAGACCGGGTCCGGCTCAAACGTTCGCCTCGCCTGCCTTATCGTTGCAACATGGTCTATGTTAACACAAAGCTCTGCCATCTTATTCGCCTCCGAGATCGTCGCTTCTGATGATGATTGTAACCTTATCAGGGTCCCTGCTCTTGACCGAAACGCTGTCTGGCAGTCTGAACCGAGGGGTCCGAAGATACCTACCCATGCCCAGGTCCATCACATCGACCACGCCTATTAGCTCGTCGCTCTCGATCGCCGTTACGACCGAAACCGGTCCCCTAAGATCTACGTTAACGCGCGGGGGGACAATCGCAACCGGCCGTTCAGGCGGAATCTGCTGGATCGGCACAGAAAGAAACTTCCTGATCTTGATTCTCTCTCGAACGTCAATTCTAACCAGAACGCTCTTGTTATCGACAAAATTAACGAGCGGATGAATCGGGATGAGATATGCTCTGCCGGCAAAAGGCTCAGTAACCCCATCCACATTGACGGCCTCCGTCTTCACCGAAGTTACATCGGCGAGCACGGATTCTGGGCCCTGAAGCAGCACGGTCGTGGGCTCTGAGGCTTCTCCAACAACCGTGAAATCGGGCGCGGGCTTGCCCCTTATCTCGAGGCTGACTGGGACCCTAACCGTCGCCTTCTTGCCAATCTTAACTCGGATTGAGGACGGCATGACCGAGATGACCGCTGTCCCAGAAGGCACGTCGATCTGCTCCGGGAGAATGCGAACCGTCAGCTCCTTGGGCGAAGAAACGTCCGAAAGACTATGCGTTGCGCTTATCTGGTCCGCGGTGAGCGCACTGATCACGCGTGAGGCGCCTCGTATGGTCACATCCAGTCTCTCCGCCGATTGCTCAAGCACCAGAAGATCGGCTCTTAGGCCTTCGAGCTTCAGGTCCACAGGCATCCTTATGTTTTCTTTGTAGCCCGAAGCCGCGAGCATCCAGAGGAATATGGCAAGCAATCCGGCAAACACCTTCAACCGCCAATTGGCGAGCAGATTGAGGCTGCTCAAGAATGAACTAACCTTGCCCAACCAGGCGGCCACTGGGGGAGACTTGCTGCTCTGGTCCTTTCCGACCCCGGTATCATTCATGACAGCCACGGACGCCCCGTCTCAGCCCTTCGAGCATCAGCGACATACGCTTCATACCTCTATTGGGTCATTCTTCTCGTCAAGCATGATTATGCGCGGCTTGAAAGTCCGGACTTCCGACTCATCGATCATCCTATACACGGCAGCGATAACCTTGTCGCCCGTCTCACACAACCGAGCCGCGGCGCCGTTCACGCCGACCACGCCACTGCCGCGCTTGCCAGCAATCAGGTACGTCGAAAACCGCGCCCCATTGGTGATGCTGTAAACCTCGACCTTCTCGCCGGGCAGCATATCAGCCCTGTCGAGCAGGTCCTGGTCCACCTCGAGGCTACCTTCGTATTCTATGTCGCAGGCCGTAATAGTGGCCCTGTGTATCTTAGCTCCCAAGACAATCCTAAGCATTTCCTAGAACCTCATCACGTCAACTAGGCAATTGGCAAAACTATCTCTCAAAGGACCCCTCCACAGGGTCCAAAATCACATTATCGATCAGTCTAGTATCGCCGACCCTCGCCCCCAGCGCGAGCAACGTCTTATTCTCCACCTGAGACACCTCTGCCAGACTCTCAGCATCCCTCGCCTCAAGGTACTCGACTTCGATGTCCGTTTCTGAACCAAGAATACCACGCGCTGCCGCGAGAAGCCGCCCCGACTCACGCTCTCCGCTTTCAAACAACTCGCCAGCGCGAAAAAGCGCCGCGGACATCAATGCTGCGCTTATGCGCTGCCCAGCTGAAAGATACTTGTTGCGAGAAGACATTGCAAGGCCGGTCGGCTCGCGCACCGTCGGCACGACGTGGACCTCAACGTCGAAGTAAAGATCACGGATCATCCGCCTCAGTATAATCGCCTGCTGCGCGTCTTTGCGGCCAAGATAGAGCGCATCTGGTCGCACCATATTCAGGAGCTTCGCAACGACGGTTGCCACTCCCCTGAAATGACCCGGCCGCGAGGCACCGCACAGGACTTCACCGAGCTTTGCGACCTCAACGAACGTCGTTGACCCGGGCGGATAGACCTCCTCAGTCGATGGGGCAAAGACCAGGTCCGCACCGGCGCCTTCAGCGACCCGCAGATCTCGCTCGAGGTCCCTCGGGTAGCGCACAAAATCCTCGTTTGGCCCAAACTGCGTCGGGTTAACGAAGATGCTGACGACGGTGCAGCCACAATCTATTGCTGACGCCTCAATTAGGCTCGTATGGCCAGCGTGCAGCGCCCCCATCGTGGGCACGAAGCCTATCGTCTTCCCGCCGGCTCTTGCGCGACCGACACCTTCGCGGATTTCTCTCTTGGTTTGGCTAAACTCCAACTCTCACGCCCTCGGATTCGGCTCCCATTGCTCAAAAAAGGCCTGTCGTTCGTCAGGTTTCAGATGAAATGAGTTAGCGTCGGTCGGAAACGCCGCCGAGCGCACCTCATCGACGTAACTCCTCACAGCGGCCTCCAGCACGCCATAGCCATTCACGTATTCCTTGACGTGCTTTGGCTTCTTGACGTCAGGCCCGTTGAGGCCGCACACATCGTGGAAAACCAGAACTTGGCCATCACAGTCCGGTCCGGCGCCTATTCCAATCACGGGAACGCCAACTTTGCTAGTGATAACTGCCGCAACCTCTCTCGGCACAACCTCCACGACAATACAGAACACGCCGGCTGAATCGAGGGCCTCCGCCGCCTCAACCACCCGGGCCGCCTCGTCCGAGGCCGAGCCCTGCACCTTCAAAGCGCCCAACTGGTGTATCGACTGAGGCGTCAGGCCGACGTGCCCCATGACCGAGATGCCTGCCGCGCAAAGCGCCCGGACCGTTTCACATCTGGTCGGCCCGGCGCCCTCGATCTTGACCGCCGCCGCGCCTCCTTCCTTAATGAAGGCGCCCGCGTTTCTGATCGCCTCCTCGGTCGATACCTGGAAGCTCAAAAACGGCATGTCCGCCACGAGAAGCGCTCGCCTCACGCCCCTCGCTACGGCCTTGGTATGATGCAGCATCTCAGTCATCGTAACCGGAATCGTGCTCTCGTAGCCAAGCACCACGTTCGCAGCGGAATCGCCCACGAGCACGACATCTGCCCCGGCCGACTCGGCTATCCGGGCCGTCGGATAGTCATACGCCGTGATCATCACGATCTTTGTGCCCGAACGCTTCATGCGAACCAGCGCCGGGACAGTCACTTTCTTGTCTGGCAACTTCCTCCCTCCGTCGAAAAGCTGCACCCTAGAGCAAGAAAATGGACCTGAGGTCAAGCCTCATGCGTCAGGATGGAAGAAACATGTAGCTTCTGCGCTCCGTCTCGGTCCTATTTGCCCCTGGATCCAAGCGGTCTGTAATACCTTGTGCCATCCCCCATTCGGTCGATCTCGCCGACCAGGTCATTGAGGTCCTCCGGCTGATTCACGAAGTCGATCTCCGACGTATTGATGACCAAGAGCGGCGTCTCAACGTAATGGAAGAAAAAACAGTTATAGGCCCGGTTCACCCGGTCAACGTATTCCTCCGTGATTGGCTTCTCATACTCAAGTCCCCGCATCCGAATCCTTGTCATCAGAACGTCTGTCGAGGCTTGTATGAAGATCACGAGGTCCGGTTTCACCAGACGAGCCTCTAAAAAAGCATAGATTCTGTTGTACAGCGCAATCTCGTTCTCGTCAAGGTTCAAGTTCGCAAATATCCTGTCCTTGCCAAAAATGTAGTCGGCAAACGTTATGCTCTCAAAGAGCTCACGCTGGCTCAAATGAAGAAGCTGCTGATGCCTGTTGAACAAAAAGAACAGCTGCGTCTGGAAAGCATACCGCTCCTTGTCCTTGTAGAACTCGGAGAGAAACGGGTTCTTGCCCGGCTGCTCCAAGACCGCGTTCCCGTTGTGATGGCTGGCAAGCATCCGCGCCAGGCAGGTCGTTCCGACGCCGATCGGCCCCTCGACCGCTATGTATCTCGCGTTCGTCATCGGGCGAGCACCGGCGCTCGCAGGGGCGAGAGCCTCTTGCCCCCAGCGTCCAATTCAACGCGGTGCAAGAGCCGGCTGAACCTCGATCCCAGCATAGGATGCTCTCCATCAGGAATAAGCTCGCAAAGCGGCCCCAGCACGAACCGCCTCAGGTGCATCATCGGGTGAGGAATCACCAGGTCTGGCGCCGACACCAAATGGTCGCCATAAAGAAGAATGTCGAGATCGATGAGCCTTGGTCCCCACCGCCGCCGCGAGCCAGTCCTGCCCATCTCGAGCTCTATCCGCTGCAAGACCTCAAGCAACGAACGAGGCGGAAGCGACGTCTTGACCTCGGCCACCGCGTTGATGAAATCCGGCTGGTCGGGCGGGCCAACCGGTTCAGACTCGTGAAATGACGACACGCGCAAAAGGTCCAGACCCACGACAGAACCAATCTTATCAAGAGCTTTCCTCAGGTTGTCCTCACGGCCGCCGAGGTTCGAACCAAGCCCAATATAGGCAAGCACCTCAGCCCCTTCGCGCAAGAGCGTCCCAGCCTCCGTCGTTTGCGACATCTGCACTTGATCGTCCCCGTTCACCAGCCTCGGGAAGCGCAAAGAGTGCGCAATCCCGACCGCTATCGGCAGCCTATATTTGGCCCCGCAAATCGCCTCCAGAGGGCAAAACACCGCATATAGCGGCTTGCCCGCCAAATCCTTTGTCCGTAACATACCACCTCAACAAGCTGAGTCAATATGTTGAGGGTTTCCCCAGAATTGGATTGACCCAAGCGGGCTGCGGCCTTCTGGAGTGCGGTGGCCTGACACCGCTTTCACTGGCGGTGACCTGGCACCGCCTTCTCAATATCGCCGCATCATCCCCGAAGCTATCAGTTCCGACAATGGACAATACCCGATTGGAACAGAGCCGCGTCAGGCCGCGGCAATTGAAAGCGGTGTCAGGCCACCGCACTCCAAATCGACTGACACCGAGGATCATCCCGACGTCAACTTGATCTGTCCGACCACCTGCGATAGCCTCAAATTGAACACTCGATGCAAACTGAGGTTTGACAGCAACATTTCTGGGATTTCATCAAGGAGGGATTCTCATGGACGTTTATGAGGCAATAAAGACGAGGCGAAGTGTCAGAGCATACAAGCCGGACCCAATCGACAGGGAGGTTCTGCTCAAAGTCCTCAATGCAGCCAGGCTTGCGCCTTCCGCAAGCAACCGTCAAGAGTGGCGCTTCGTCGTCGTTACCGACCATGAGAAGCGGCAGCGGATGATGCAGGTCGCCAACAACCAGAAGTTCGTGGGCGAGGCGCCGGCGGTTATAGCGTGCTGCGCCAAGACCGACGAGCACTTGATGAGGTGCGGCCAGCCGTGCTACCCGATTGACGTCGCAATCGCTATCGACCACATCACGCTCGCGGCTGTTGCCGAGGGCCTAGGAACGTGCTGGATCGGCTCCTTCTACGAGGACAAAGCGAAGAAGGTCCTCAGCATCCCCGACGACATCCGTGTCGTTCAGCTCCTAACGATCGGCTACCCCGCCGACTCGCCCAGGCCCAAATCGCGTCTTGCGCTGGATGACATCGTCTGCTGGGAGGAATGGCGGCTGTGAGCGCCATCAGATTAGCGCACTGCACGTCATCGCCCGGCTTCAGCCGAGGCGATGTGTAAGGCTCCCATTGTCCTAGCCCCCATCTTCAGATGGGGGTTCGGGGCCTCGCGATGTCCTCCTTCATCTCCTTCTTAGATGAGGGTCTGAGGGGAGGAGGAGACGGCTCGAGCCGGTCAGGCCACCTGACTGAAGTCAGGTGTTAATACAATGATGTATATCATTATCTCCGCATCGAAACGCGGTAAACGGAAGCGTTAGACGTATGGATGAATTCCCTAGCGCCACGCTCATTTCAGGAATAACTCGAAAAGAAACACGTCAATGGCATGTTGACTAGACCAATAAGTGCTAAGGGCTGGGTTGCGGCCATTGTTCTCGTTGCGATAGTCCTGACGTACCGGGTCGCGACGCTTCAGCTCGCGCCGATGGTGCAGGACCAGGGAAGGGATATGCACTACGCGATGTGCATCGCCCAGGGGCGGGAGTTCCCGCTGCTTGGGCCGCCGATGTCGATTGATCTTTCTGCGCGGGGCTCACCCGTCTATTACTACCTCATTGCCTTGGGATGCCTTATCGGCGGAAGGCCGTTGGCGGCGGTGGTTGAGGCGAATCTCCTTTGGTGGGCGGCGGTTGTTGTCGCATGGGTCGCGCTGCGCCAGCTCTTCGGGGCCCGAGCCGCAGTCTTCGCCGCCGTCTTTCTGCTGATATGCCCGGAGCTGCTCCATACGACAGACACCGTCTGGAATCCGTTCATGCCCGCTACGTTCTCGCTGCTGACGTTCTCGTTTGCGCTGCTGTTCGCCAATTCGGGCAAAGTCCGGTGGTGGTATGCTTTTGCCCTCGCGGGTGCCGCGTGCGCCCACATGCACCCCATGGCCTGCCTCGCCGCCCTGGCATTCCTCCCTATTGTGGCTCACCAACCAGTGCCGGCCAAGCACAAGGTCACCGCCTGCGCCCTGTGCGCCTCGCTCGCAGCGCCAATGCTCATCGGGCTCATCAATGCGCCGCGTCATGCGCTCTCCTGGTATTGCCTCGCCCTATACATGGCTATCGGCGCATTATTGGCGATCGGCCATTCCCTGGCAAGAAAAACTCTCCCAAAACTGCTTGCGTTCTACTGGCGCCAGCCTCGACCGGTGTGGGGGCTCGTCCTCGTGCTATCAGTCTATTTCATCGTCCAATTCAGCCCCGGCCCATCCAGACCGACACTCTGGCTGCTCGCGTTTTTTGCCCTGCTGAATGTCGTAAAGAGGCGCCGAGAGGATGACCCCGCGCGGGGCATGGCGGGATACGTCGAGCTCCCCGTCATCATCATCTGCCTCGTGCCTTTTGTGCTGATACTCGCGGCGAATCTGGCGTTCGGGGCGCAGCCGAGAGCGCACTACCTGTCCTACGCAGTGCCGATAATCGCGGTGTATGTGGGCCTTCGCCTCTTTCGCGTCGCACGCGGCGCAATTGCGGGGTCAAGACGCTTTGTGACCCCGCGCGCGACCGCGCTCAACCGAGCCATTCTCTTGGCCACGATCATCCTGCTCACCTTCGGGCATATATGGAACCACGCGATCCTCGTGGGCGTCCCATACATCTCCACCTTCGACGGATCGCGGACGATGGTCGAGGGGCTTCTTGACGAGTTCGGGAATGACAAGGAGTTGTTCGACGGGCGCGTCTTTGCCTATCCAAGGGTGGCCGGCAACGAGGACGAGGAATGCGCGTGGCACGTGTATTATCATCTGCTGAAGGACGGCCACGCCACCCCATCCGTGTCGGAGCAGACCCCATACGTCCTCATCGTGTCCGGGTGGGAGGCGCCCAGGGGCAAACACCCCGCCTGCTTCCTCGCGACGCACGGGGCCAGCGCATTCAAGTTCACCTCGTGGGACGACTTCGCCGAGCTCCTGCGCGACCTCGGTATTGATACCCCACCCGGCCCCAACGACTTCTGGCAGGTCCCCTTTTACGTCGGCGGCTACACGCCCGAAAAATGGCTCAGCATCGCCCTCGCCAATGACGGTACGTGACCACCCAAGGTTGCCCGTCAATCAACGATCGTAAACGATGTCAGTTTGATGTCGCCGCCGGCTGGGAGCTCGCCGGCTTTGGGCAGTGCTATCGCGAAGAGGTAGTCTCCCGGCGCGTCTATGTGGGGCGCGGTTGAGGGAAGGTGGAACTCGAAGAGGCGCTGAAGCGGGAAGATGAAGCCCGTATCCATCTCAATCTCGGTGAACCAGGGCACAATGCCGAGAGCCCAGCCTTGTCCGCCCAATGTCCAGATGGCGCCATCCGGACGCACCAGGCCCACATAAACATCGACCTCGCTTGGCAGCGCGTAGTTCCATGCAGAGCCATAGACATACATGGTGTCGTTCAGTGTGAATTCGTCCTGCTCCAGCTCGATCCCGGCCCCCGGGAAGGCCGGATAGTGGTGGCCTATATCGACCTGACCGGTGTCGGGCACGCCGTCCGTCCGGGTCGTATATCGGTCCATTCCCAGCGCCTCTGCCGAATCCGACCCCGCATCCACGCACGGGCTGTCTTCGTCCTGCCCCGCGGCCCGATGGCTGAGGTAATAGTCGCCGAGTGGTCCCGAGACCAGCTGAGGATTAACCCTAATGTTCCCGGTTCCTCTGGCCGCCCGGGCTTTGAGACAGCTGCTGTATTGACGATACCAGGGTTCGAGACAGCTGTATTGGCAAGACCCCGAGTATGCTGAGGCGCCATCATTGCCCCAAACAATGCTATCGGAGATCGGCGTCGTGCCAGGATAGAACACCCCGAAGCTGTTATTCCAACTGTTGTTCGAGAGGGTGCAGTGTTGGATATCCATTCGGTCGTATCCACCCGCCGAGAACCAGAGAAAGAGAGAGAACGACGATTCGCAGCCCTCAAATAGGCAGTTCACAAGTTCGTACTCAAATCTATCGTATCCCGTGAGAAACGGGAAGGTTGAGCGCCAGTTGATGATCTGGCAATCGCGAAGTCTCAGCAACTGATCATAAATGCTAAACATACATGTGGACTCCTCCCCACAGTCCCGGAAAGTGCACCGGTCGAAGAGATAATGCCCCCAGTCCCAGCCCATGCACATGCAAGAATACCCACGAATGGACGAATCCTGAACCAGAATCACACCCTCATATGCATGGAATAGCCGGTGTGTCCTAGATGAACTGAATATGCATGCACTCACGACAAATGTTCCGTAAACATCGATTGGGTGCATCGAAGCCTCGAGGTAACAGCCTGATAGCACTAGATGCGCGCCGCTCTCAACGTGTATCGATCTTGGGTGCGTCGGTGTTGGGTCACCTTCATCGTGGCCCTTGAACCGTATCTGAATGTCGCGAATAACGACATGAGAACTGCTGCGAACGATCAATGCCTGGTCCGGATCCTGATGAATGTGTGGCACCTCGATAATGGCATTCGTTGATCCCGCACCGTTGATCGTTATCCGATGCGTCATCTCAAGCGGAAAAACCTCACCGTCCCGATACACGCCCGAGGACATGTGGACAATTGGGTCAGGGTCCTGGAGGGCCCGGACCACGCCAAGCATGTGCGTCAGAGTCCGCCAGGGGGTATCTGGGCTAAGCCCGGAGTTGGCGTCATCGCCGTTCTCGGCGTCAACATAATAATCCGCGGCACCGGCTGTGAGCGCCAGCAGCAGAGAAGTCAGAAGCAGGCAGACCTCTATGATGTTCTTCGACATTGGAGTTCCTCCTCTTGTTGCGAGCTTGTTTATATTACAATGCCTGATCCGCCCTTGCTTGCAAGCATTATTTGTGCCACAGCTGACATGTTTCGTGATCGGAATGCGCGGAACTGTCAGTAAATAGGTGGCCTCGCGACGGAGGATGTCAAGAATCCCTCGTTTTTCGCATCTCTTCAGAGTGGATCAATTTTGATCCACCTTGCGGTTTTTCCGGCAACAGGATCGGGTCGAATCGCCCTTTATCAGCAGATTGTCTTAGGGTGGGTCAGTTTTTGACCCACCCCCTCCGGCCGCACAGGTGGCCCGAGAATTGACCTACCCCTCTTCGCCTTTTCGCCCGTTTCCCCTCGGGAAACTCCTCTTCATTTGCCCTTAAATGTGGCTTTGCGCTTCGCCAGGAAGGCGCCGGTGCCCTCTTTGGCGTCTTCAGTGGCGCAGATGGCGCCGAAGAGGTTCGCCTCGCGCCTCAGACCGTGCTCGAGGCGCGCCTGCTCGTAAGCGGCGTTGATCGCCTCAATTGACGCCTTGACCGCCAGTGGGCCCATGGAGACGATCTTGCTGGCGATCTTCTCCGCTGCCTGCATCAGGCCGTCGGGTGAGATGATCTTTGAGACCAGGCCAATCTCGTATGCCCGCTCGGCGGGGATAATGTCGCCGGTCAGCGTGAGCTGCACGGCGTTGGATTTGCCGACGAGGCGCGGGAGGCGCTGCGTGCCTCCGTAGCCAGGGATGAGGCCGAGCTTGACCTCCGGCTGGCCGAAGCTCGCGTTGGTCGAGGCGATGCGTATTGCGCAGGCCATTGCGAGCTCGCAGCCGCCGCCGAGTGCGAAGCCGTTGACCGCCGCAATAACGGGCTTGGGGAGCCTCTCAATCTTCAGGAACAGACGCTGACCGCGCCTCGAGAAGGCTGCGCCAGATTCTTCGTCCAGATCGACCAGCTCTGAGATGTCGGCGCCTGCGACGAATGCCTTTTCGCCGGTGCCG
This sequence comes from uncultured bacterium, assembly GCA_964480475.1. Classification (GTDB taxonomy): domain Bacteria; phylum B130-G9; class B130-G9; order B130-G9; family B130-G9; genus CAYZPW01. The sequence goes on from CAYZPW010000028.1 coordinate 16,844, forward strand.
GTCAGAATGACTGCCAGTATCTCATCGTCGGCGCTGGCCTCGTCGATTGCGTCCTCGAGCTCGTCGAGGGTCTTAGCGTTGAGCGCGTTGAGCGCCTTGGGTCGGTTAATCGTCAGATGAAGGACGCGACCCTTCTTCTCGTAGAGGATGTTTCTGTAAGTCATTGTGCCTCCGGTTTAACGTATTCGGTGTTAGGTTTTGTAGGGGCGTGGTCTCAGACCCGCCCGTTCGAATTGATGGTCGCATGAGACATGCCTCGTATCCGATGAGATTGATGTAGGCGGGCGGGTCTGAGACCGCGCCCCTACGCAAGCCGCGTGCAATCATATCCCAGCCTCACAAGGGCTGCCTCTACGCTCCGTTATCGGCGTCGGTTTCGGCCTTGAGGCGTTCGATCTTGACCTTCAGGATGCGGCGCTCGTCGGCCTGGAGCACGGTGAAGCGGAAGCCGCCGAACTCAAAGCTCTCGTTCTCGGCCGGTACCGAGCCAGTCTGGTCGAGTATGAACCCGGCGAGCGTGTCGAAATCGTGATTCTCAACTGCGAGCGGCACGTGCTCCAGAAGCAGGTCGAGGTCGGTATTGCCGTCGGCGACGATGGTGTCGTCGTCGAGCACCTTCAGCGGCTCCTCGAGTTCAGGCTCGAACTCGCCTCGTATTTCGCCGACTATCTCCTCGAGCAGGTCCTCAATCGTGATAAGCCCGGCCGTGCCACCATATTCATCGACCGCTATGGCCATGAGGTTCTTGTCGGTGCGGAACGTAGCCAGGAGGTCCTTGGCCTTCTTGGTCTCGGGCACGAAGAACGGCTTCATCATTATCTGCGACATCTCGAAGGCCCCGCTGCCGTGGACGTTCTCCTGTCGGATGAGGTCCCTGACGTGAGCGATGCCGACGATGTTGTCGATGTTGTCGTCGAAGATCGGGACCCTCGAATAGCCCTCCTCCGCCATGACGCGCTTGAGCTCTTGAACACCGTCCGAAAGCTCTACGCAGATCATATCGACACGCGGGACCATCACCTCGCGGACGATCTTGTCGCTGAACTCGAGCACGCTGCCAATCATCCTGAGCACGCTGCTATCGATCTCGGACGGGTCCTCAATCGAGCGGTCGATTAGCGAGATTATCCTGTCATGGACGGGTTCGGCCCTCCCCGACGTCTTAAGACGCTTGACAAAGTTTCTTAGCTTCGCGAGCAGCCCTTAATTGCCCGCGCTTTGGTCATCCTCCACTTCTTGTCACCTTCCCTGGTCGTGAGAAACGTTGAGTTGCTCTAAGATTTCGTCCGTCTTTTGAAACATACCCTGTTTGGCTGAGTCGTCATAATCGGTGTATCCGACGAGGTGCAGAATGCCGTGGACAAGCAGGATTCTAATCTCATGCTCGAGGCTGTGGCCAAGCTCGTCGGCGTGCATCTTCGCCGTCTCAACGGAGATAATGATGTCTCCCAGGAAGCCGCCGTCATCCCCGGACGGGAACGCCATCACGTCCGTCGGGGCGTCAACATCTCTGAACTCCTTGTTCAGCCTCCGTATCCTCTCATCGCCGCTGAACAGCACGTTGACCGCGGCGCCGCTTCTGCCGATCATCCTTAGGGCCTCAGACACAACGCCCCGCGCCCGGCTCTCGTCCACTCTGTCCCAACCAGCATCTGAGATGATTTCAATTCTGGCCATGATACCTCCGCTCAGCTCTAATACTCGCACGCTCCGGCCCCAAAACGCTATCTTGTCTCTTGTGAATCTGGGCCGGCCAATTGGTCCTCGGGATACTCAATCCTGGAATGAAGCATCCCCTGCAAAACCAGCACAAATGTATCCTTGCATTTCTGGACCTCTCGGAGCGTGAGGTCGCACTCATCAAGCTGATGGTCCTCCACATACCAAGACGCTATTCTATCGACCATCTTCGAGACCTTGTCTCTGGTCGGATTGGTCAGTACCCTAGAGGCCGCCTCAACCGAGTCGGCAAGCATTATGATTCCCGTCTCTCGCGTCCTGGGCTTTGAGCCCGGATACCGGAACTCGGACTCCTCCACGTTCTCCCCGGTCCGCTTCGCCGCCTCCTGGGCTTTATGATAAAACGGCCTCATCAGCGACGTGCCGTGATGCCGTTCGATGGCGTCATGGATGACCGGCGGGAGCTTGTTCTTCCGCGCCAGCTCGAGGCCGTAGGTTACGTGTTCTACGAGGACACGGACGCTCATCGCCGGGGTCAAACTCTCGTGAGGATTGTCGCCTCCCACTGGCGTATTCTCAATGAAATAGCCGGGACGCCTCAGCTTGCCTATGTCGTGATAATACGAGCCAACCAGCGCGATAACACCGTTGGCGCCTACCGCCTCGCACGCGTTTCGAGCGAGCTCGCCTACCCTGAGGCTATGGTTGTGGGTCCCTCCGGCCTCGATCATGAGCCGCTTGATGAGAGGTCGGTCGCTCGACGCAAGATCGAGCAGCTTTGACTTCGTCCAAACACCAAACACGAGCTCCAGAATGGGCAAAAGGATGCTTGTGAACCCAATCACTACTACCCCCTGACCAAAACCACACAGCGCATTGAAGTAGCCCGTGTCCGCGAGTTTTACGTTCGGGTCAAGCAGCTGCATCGAGAGTATCGTTACGGCAGCAGCTATCCCAATCGAGAGGCCCATCTTGAACACCAGCGCCCCGCCCTTATACTTCTCTGCGACGAACACGACGGCTATACCGGAGAGAAGCGTCGCCATGATGATCACAGGCCAATTGCCAAAAAGCAGTGGGACAATCGCTGAAGCCAGAACCGCCGCGGCCAGACCCGATCTCTTACCTAGAAGGAGCGTCGTCAATACCGTGCTAAGCCCCAGTGGGGCTGCGAAGTAGTACGACTCCAGCTGGTTGAACGGGAATTGCTCTATCGTGCCAACGAGGCTTCTCACACCCCAGAGAAAGACCTTTGAGAACAGCACCGCCAGGACGATGATCGACCAGAACAGTGCCTCATTCTTCCAACCCGGCCGCGCCTCAAATCCGAACCTGCGGGCCGAAAGGTAGATGAGCGCAATCACGATCCCAAGGAATAGAGGCGTGCCAACGGCCGAAAAGACCCGCCTGCGAGTCTGGACGTTCTTGGTAATGACGTTGATAATCTTATTATGTTTGGGCGTGACCATCTCCCTAGCCCTGATGATCATCTGCCCCTTCTTGATCTTGAAATAAACAGGCTCTACCGCGTCTATCGCCTCCTGCTTGCTCCTCTCCGTCTCACTCTTGTTAAAGGTTAGCGTGGGCTTGATGAGCTGCGAAGCGATCGAGGCGAGCACGGAGTGAAGCATATTAAGGTCAGCGCACCGAGACCTCACGAATCGTGCCGCTGTCGCACGCGCCTCTTGGGCATCCGGAATCCTGTAAAGCATGTTGGGAGCAAGCAATCTGCTCATGGCGCTTCCGACATCCTTAACCGTTATCCCGCTATCAGAACTGCCTATCAAAAGATTCTTGTCCCCGACTACGCCGTCCCTGGTGGCCTCCTCGAATGACCTCGTAAGACATCCCTCAACCGAAACGCTGAAACCTGAGGAGACCAGCAGGTCGAACTCCTTGCGAGGCACGACCACGCCAAGCATCTGTGCGAATTTCTCGTGCAAATCACCAATCGTGGGTTTGATCTCAGGCCGTGCTGCTGGTTCCGTTGCCTCGGCTTCCACCCCCTGCGAACCTTCGGACGAGCTATCAGTGCCTGACCGGGCGCTCTCATCCTCACCCTCCGCGGGAGAAGCTTGCTCGACGGACCGCAACAGCTCGTTGCGCTTTGCAGTATCATCCCGAAGACCTGAAAATGCAGATGCTATGAGCGCAATCGTCTTAGAGACAGCGCGCTCGTCATAATCATAGACAGGCGCCACGTTCTGCGCAGCGGCCTTCGTTTTCGCCTCGGTGGTCTCCTCGTCCTCAATCGTGATCTCGTTCGGGGCCCAAACGTCCTGTCTCGCTATTTCGCCAACGCGATAAAGCTCCACGTCAATCGTGTGCCGCTTGGGAACGAGTAAAACGGAAAGAAGCGCTATCGCCGCGCAGGCTATTATCGTGCGATATACTTTACTCCGGCCGATGAGCGCCGGGAGCCAAGCGACAAATGAACGCCAGGACCAGCGCCGCTCAGGAGGTTCCGAATCGCGGGCCAAGCCTTGACGCTTCTGCCTGGAGCGGCTTCTTCTGTTCATCTCAATTCCCGCCGATTGCCCTGTGCACCGGGCTCAACTAACCGTCCCTGCTCTCACTCTCTTCCCCGCTGAAAGAGGTTTGAGCCAACGACTTCGGCAACGACCCCGCCGGCCTGCTGTGTGCCTCGTAAGCATCGATTATCTTTTGAACCAGGTTGTGCCGCACAACATCGGCGGACGAGAAATACTGAAACTCTATCCCTCGTATTGCGGAAAGTACTGATTGGACCTGCACAAGCCCGGAAATCTGCCCGGCAGGGAGGTCTATCTGAGTGATGTCCCCAGTAATCACCGCTCTCGAACCCTTGCCCAGGCGTGTGAGGAACATCTTCATCTGCTCCGGGGTCGTATTCTGCGCCTCATCCAAGATCGCGACGCTGTCATTAAGCGTTCGACCCCGCATATACGCAAGAGGCGCAATCTCAATCGCGCCGTTTTCGATCAAGTAACTCGCCTTGCTCATCGGAATCATGTCATAAAGGGCGTCGTAGAGCGGCCTCAGATAAGGCATGATCTTCTCTTTGAAATCGCCGGGCAAGAACCCAAGCCGCTCACCCGCCTCAATCGCCGGCCTGGTCAAAACAATTCGTTTGACCTGCTTGGCGAAGAAGACCGACACCGCAATCGCCATCGCGAGGTAGGTCTTCCCAGTTCCGGCGGGGCCGATCGAGAAGACTATGTCGCAAGTCCGCATCAGCCGAACGTAGCGCTTTTGGTTCCGCGTCTTGGGATATATGTCCGCGTCCCGGGAGGGAACCCTTATCTTGTCAAGAAACAGCCCAGGCAAATCGACATCACTGTCGTTCAGATACGCATAGACCGCATCGCTAACGAGCGAATCATCGGCCTGCGGGTGCCTATCCAAGAGGGGCGCCATCTTCCGCAGGAAATCCTCGGCCAGAAGAACCTTGCTGTCCTCGCCGCGCACCTTGACCTTGCTGCCCCGAGAGATAAGGACGACACCAAACTCGTCCTCAATAAGTTTGGAACCCGAATCGTAAGAACCGAGAAGCCTTTTCAGGCTCTCATCTTCCGCAAAATCTACGACTCTTTCCATCTCAAAGAGAAAATCCGCGGCTCACGCTGCACAACGCAGACGCCGAAATACAGAAGCCGCAGCCCCCTCGGATCACTACCTCCCGTCGTAAAGGCTCCACGCCCCGCGAGTGCGCGCCTTATACCTGGCCTGGTCCATGTCCGCGTCAGTCGCGTCCATCAGAATCTCGAAGACCTGTCCCGGGAAGATCAGGTCGGGGTCCTTGATCTGATCCCTGTTCGCGCTGTAAATCAACGGCCAAAGGAAAGGATCGGAATAGGCCGTCGGGTAGCCCGCTATACGCCACAAGCACTCGCCCTTCACGACCGAGTGCAGAACTGACGCCTCGACCGCCGCGGCCGACGTTGAGTAGTTCTCTACGTCCGCCGCCAGCTCCTTTGCGTCCGCCAAGAGCGTCTTGCTCCCCGCCTCTGCAAGCAGAAGATCACAACCCGAGCCTCCTAGCTGGGACTCAACTTTCGACCGCAATTCACGCAATGAGGCTAGCCTACTCAAAAACGGCGCCGTGCCCTCGTCCTCGCCCAAGTCGCTGAGCACTCCCTCAACTTCGGACAGCAAATCACCAGTAGCTGATAGATTCTTCTCCGCAACAGCGCGAGCGTCGGCGCCACGCTTGATCGCATCTGTCTTCGATTCCTCGGCAAGCGACTTGGCCTCGAGCGCCAAATCCTTCGCGCCCTTCTCCTTGTTGTCCGCGGCCACACGCGCCTCATCGAGCTTGCGCTGCGCCTCCTGGAATGTGTCCGTGGCGTAAATGTCGCCACACGCCTGCTTGGAATCGGAGATGCTCGCCGAAGCCGCCTCCAACTCCATGTCAGGACGCTTGTAAAACATGGTGCAAGCAGCCTGCAAGCCAACAAGCGCCACAACGAAGAGAATCAATGCACACTGACGCGCCACTTTCATCGCAATTTCCTCCCTCTGAACCAAACAGCAGATAACAGTTACCTCTTCGGAACTCCCTATAAAGAACCTCAACTGCCAATGTAGTTCCACACATAGCGCTTGTCAAGCATTGGGAAAGAGGAGTTTTCGTAATCGTACCCGGACCTGCTCGACTGAAGGCGTTCTTCCTACATCCCTGAAAGGGATTAAGGTGAGTAGCCGTAGGTGCAACCTACGGATCAGGCGCCGACAGAATAGCACCTCAGCCCTGAATCAGCCCTGAAAGGGCTGAACATAGCCCTGTAGATGGGCTGTTCGACCCCTTCAGGGTCGCGAGGATACCGGCGTGAACGGATTCCGTAGGTTGCACCTACGGTTCGCCGCGCGGCGAATGGTCCCCCTTCGGGGAACCCAAACGCAGCATCACGTCAACCCTAATTCCACTTGTTCCTTACGCAAAATCACCCCGCACAGGCAACAACCCAACAGTACTCAATCGAAAAACACGAAAACTCCTGTCGGGAAATGGCTACTCTCACAACCCCCTGAAACGCATTCAAGGGCAGTAGTCCTCGGGTCCCGGCAGAGCCGACTAGATATGTCGGCCTCATAAGCCGAATAGATTACGCTCACGAACAGCATGAAACGCCGGCGTCCTTGCCTTCACGCAGAACTATCCTGCCCGTGAGTTCGCCGTTGCACGCGCTCGGGCCGTCATCGGCTCTCCCTCGTTGGGGGGGTTTTCGTAACTTGTTGATTCGAGGCGGGTCCGCAAGGATAATGTCTGCAACCAGTGTGTTACCGGGAGGTTTCTTGAGGTTGAGGACCATGTTGCCTGAAGATAGGGACACGATAGCGGCGATCTCGACCGCGCCGGGCGTTGCGGCGATCGGGATGGTGCGGCTTTCTGGGCCGGACGCCATTGCGGTCGCGGACCGCGTCTTTGTCGGGTCGAAGAGCCCGAGCGAGATGACCCACTCGACGGTTCAGTTCGGCAGGATCGTTCAGGATGGCGCTGTTCTTGACGAGGTTATGGTGACCGTGCTGCGGTCGCCGAGCTCATACACTGGCGAGGACGTGGTCGAGATCAGCTGCCACGGCAGCCCGCTGGTTCTCAAGGACGTGCTTTCGGCGGTGATTGGGGCCGGGGCGAGGCTCGCGACCGGCGGCGAGTTCACGAGGCGTGCTTTCTTGCACGGCAAGATGGACCTCTGTCAGGCCGAGGCAGTCATGGAGCTGTTGTCCGCGGAGACTGAGGAGGCTAAGCGCGTCGCGCTTTCTCAGGTTCGAGGCAGTACCTCGGAGGTGATCGAGCAACTGCGCGCCCTGGTCCTCCGAATCAAGGCGGGGCTCGACGCCTCAATCGACTTCCCCGAGGACATCGTTGACGAGGCGCAGATGAACTACGCCGGCGCGACGGATGCGGCTTCGTCAACCGATGCCTCGCCGTGCGGTTCGCTATCGGAGACGTTGAGGCAGCTCGACGCGATGATCGGCGCGTTCGCGCGGAGCCAGCAGCTGCAAAAGTCGCCAGAGGTTGCGATAATCGGGAAGACCAACGTGGGCAAATCGACCATCCTGAACTCGCTTCTTTCCGAGGAGCGGGTCATAACAAGTGAGTCGCCGGGCACAACGCGGGACAGGATCGACGCCGACCTCGCGCTCCCGTCGGGCCGGAGAGTGCGGTTCAGCGACACCGCCGGGGTGCATATTCAGAAGGACGAGCTCGACGGCAAGGCCAGGTCCAAGATGGAGCAGGCCGCTGAGGGCGCTGACGCCCGGGTTATGGTTTTCGACGCCTCGTCGCCGCTTGAAAGCGAGGACAAGGAGCTCCTCGAGAGATGGCGCGGCAGTCCAGCAGTCGTTGTGATGAACAAGATCGACCTGGGCGAGTGCTTAAAGGTGCATGACCTGCAGGCCAAGTTTGAGGCTGGCGCGCAGGCGGCATTGGTTCGGACCTGCGCGACTTCGGGCCAGGGCATGGACGACTTGAAGGTGGCTCTGGACGAGCTCCTGGACACGCTGCTGCCCGAGATACCGAGCGAGGCCTGCGTTGTAGGAACCGTCAGGAACGATGGCCTGCTGCGGAAGGCCAGAGACGCCGTTGGCCACGCAATAGGTGGTTTCGATGGACAAGCGTGGCCGGAGTTTGCCAGCCTGGACCTCGGCGAGGCCATCGACGCCTTCGACGAGCTGCTGGGCATAGAGGTCCGAGTTGACATACTTGACGAGATATTCTCGCGATTCTGCATCGGCAAATAGTGCGTTTAGCGGTGTCATGGAGGGATGATGAGTTCGCAGCCGGATAGAAGTCCCGTAGGGGCAGGTCCCCGTGCCTGCCCTATCAGAATCCATGGTAAAGGGCGGCTCGTGAGCCGCCCCTACAAAGCGCAAGGCCGTGCCTGAGGTTGAATAGGAAGCCGGGCCGATGAAGTCTTATGACGTCGTTGTAGTTGGGGCGGGGCACGCGGGCTGCGAGGCGGCTCTGGCCGCGGCCAGGATGGGCTGCTCCGTCCTATTGGTAACGCTCAACGCCGACAAGGTTGCGGCGATGTCCTGCAATCCAGCGATTGGCGGCATCGGGAAGGGCCATATCGTCCGCGAGATAGACGCACTGGGCGGCGAGATGGCGAAGGTCATCGACCAGACAGGCATCCAGTTTCGTCTGCTCAACAGACGGAAGGGCCCGGCCGTCCGTGGGCCTCGTGCGCAGGCGGACAAGGCCGATTACTCCCGGCGCTTCAAGCAGGTGATCGAGTCGCAGGAGGGACTGGACCTCGCGCAGGACGAGGTGCTTAGTCTAATCGTTGCGTCAGACCGCATCATGGGCGTCAGATGCCTCTTTAGGGGTGAAATCGGGGCAAAAGCGGTAATCCTGTCGGCGGGGACGTTCCTGGCAGGGATGATGCACGTCGGGACGGAGTCCTTCGCTGGTGGTCGGCTCGGGGACCCTTCCTCCAATGAGCTGGCCGACTCTCTCCGGCGACTCGGCTTTGAGTTGTTGCGACTGAAGACCGGCACCCCGCCCAGGCTGGACGGACCGACGATCGATTTTGACAAGCTCATCGCTCAGTCGGGTGACGAGCCGCCGCCGAAGTTCTCCTTTGTCTTTCCAGGAATCAACGGCAATCAGGTCAAATGCCACCTGGCCAAAACCACACCACTGTGCCACAAGATAATAGCCGAGAACCTCGAGCGGTCGGCCCTTTATTCTGGCAAGATATCCGGCGTCGGCATCCGCTACTGCCCGTCGATCGAGGATAAGATCAAGAAGTTCCCCCAGCGGGAGGCGCACCACATATTCATCGAACCAGAGGGGCTGAACACGAACGAATACTACGCCAACGGCTTCGCGACGAGCCTGCCATTTGAGGTTCAGAAAGCGATGCTCAGGGCGGTGCCGGGCCTCGAGGAAGTCAGGATCACCCGCCCGGGCTACGCCATTGAATACGATTTCATTCAGCCGACGCATCTTCATCCGACGCTTTCGACGCGACGCATCTCGGGCCTGTTTTTGGCCGGCCAAACGAACGGCACGTCCGGATACGAAGAGGCCGCCGGGCAGGGCCTCGTCGCGGGCATCAACGCGGCCCTCAAAGTCCGCGGTGAGCCGCCCTTCGTAATCACTCGGCGCGAGGCATACATCGGCGTTATGATCGATGACCTCACAACGACGGGATGCAGAGAACCGTATCGCATGTTCACGGCGCGCTCGGAGCATCGGCTGCTGCTCGCGGCCGAAACGGCGGATGTCCGGCTCATGGGTTACGGGCACAGATTCGGCCTGATAAGCGACGAGGTGTTCGCCGACATGAGGAGGAGACAGGAGAGACGGACGGGTGAGATGCAGTCGCTTTCCAGCGCCCGGCCGGAGGGCGAATCCGCAAGGGAGTTCGCCGGCGCCAGCTTTCTCGAGCTGTTGAGGCGCCCGGAAATCCATTACAAAGACCTGGTCGAGAGGTTCGGGCTTGAGACCCAGCTCTCGCAGGCAGACCGCGACATCGTCGAGATGCTGGTCAAATACGAGGGCTACATCAAGCGTGAGGAGGCGCGGCTTGCCAACGCCGAGAGGCTCGACAAGGTCAAAGTGCCCCGTGACCTCGACTTCGGCAAGGTACCCGGGCTCCGCGCAGAGATCAAACAACGGCTCACAGAATCACGGCCGGCCACTCTAGGCGCGGCAAGGAGAATACCTGGGGTCACCCCAGCCGCTATCTCAGTTTTGTCCATACATATCGCCGGCCGCGGACACTAGGACCGCGCACCTAAATCCGACGAACTGGTCCCACTCGCTCGGCGCCCGCCAGTCTCTACATGACGATCGGATGTCCCACGTGGGGCTGTCGTAAGACCCGCCGCGCACCGTCTTTATCGTCCCAAACGCTGGCCCCGTGGGGTTCTCGTAGGGCGAAAACTGGTAATAATCCGTCGTGTACCAGTCGGAGCAATACTCCCAAGTATTCCCGGCCATGTCGTAGCACCCATACGGGCTCTTGCCGTCTCCCGTGCCGGGGTTCAACCCGTTGTAATAACCCACCGGCGAAGTGTATTCAAAGCCGTCCACGTCCGCCGGGACCTCCATATCGTGAAGGTTAGCGAACCACACGCCGCCGTAATCGGGGAGATTGTCGCCCCAGGGGAACATCCGGTGCGTCGGGCCCTTGGCCGCCTTCTCCCACTGCGCCTCAGTCGGCAAAGCCTTGCCCGCCCACACGCAATAAGCCGAAGCCTCCCCATAAGTTATGCCAACCACAGGATGGTCCGGCTGGTTGAGGTTCTCATCGTCCCAAAACGCTGGCTCCAGATTGCCAGTGGAAAGGACAAACTCCCTGTAGTCGCTGTTCGTGACCGGATACCGGTCGATGTAAAACGCGTCGAGCCAGACAGCGTGCACAGGCGTCTCATCGCCCATCGTGCCGTTCTCGGTGCTGCCCATCGAGAACTCACCCGCCGGCACAAGCACCATCCCTGCCGGGGCCTGCGCCGAATCGACCGTAATCGTTATGACGTCCAGACCGGTGGCGCCCCTTGAGTCGGTCGCCCGAACAGCGCAGTTATAGCGACCCTCCATCGTGTAGGTGAACTCCGGGGCGCGCCTCGTGTCATCGACTCGCCCGTCGCCCTGAAAATCCCACTGGTAAGTATAAGGCTCAAAGCCGCCCGAAGCCGTCGCCATGAATGAAACCTCCAGCGGGACCTCGCCCGACTCGGGACTCGCCTGCGCCTCAACCGTCAACTCAGCCGAGACATTTATCGTCACATAGTCGTCCGCCTGCGTGCCCTCGCTATCGACGACAGCGAGAACCGCCTCGAACATCCCGGGCGACCCATAGACGTATTGTGCGTCCCGACCCTGGTAGTCGAACAACCCGTCCGACGTGAAATCCCAGTAGAACCGATACGGCGCTAGGCCGCCGGTTGCGTCTCCGTGAAATGACACAGCAAGCGGCGCCGGCCCTCGCGTCGGATTTGCGGTCGCAAAAGCCGCAAGTGGTTGACTGGCGCTGACGACGTCCACCGAGACCTGGCCGTAGTCCCCGATGATCCAGATGTCTCCCGCATTCGTGAGGACGCCGAACCACGTGTAGGTCCCGAGCGGCGAACCCGCCGCCACCTGCATCTCAAAGAGCATCATCGGAGGCAAGTCGAAACCCGCCGGAAGTGTGGTCGTGAAAGGCTCAGGCGTCGTCGTGAAGCTCGGCCAGAACAGAAAAACACCGCTGGGCGTCTTCAAAAGGAGGTAGAAATCAACCTCTATCTCCTCGTCCGGGTTCTGCGCAGCAACCCAAATCTGAAGATCATCCCCCCAATATAACTCCAGCTCGTTAGCGTAAACCTGAACAGAAGGCGCCGCCGCGGCCGACATCGCTACGCCCACCAGAATTGCAAGAATTAAGCCTATCAAAGACAACCTATCTCTCACGATCAACACCTCTTTAGTGCAGCAAGTTAAAATCCAAACTCTCATTGTAATTTTACCAACTGTTCGCCAGCTGTCAAATACACCGAGGCCAGATATTGGACCGAGGGCGACCTCGATATCCAAGATGTCTTCTCTGGGAGATAGGTCAGCCGGCTGAGGCGCTGTTCACCAGCGCCCGTCAGTTCTATTTCCTCGCCGCCTTCGTAGAACCTGGCACAATGCAGCGGGTCTCCGACATCGGAACCTGCTCGATCCTTCTGCAATAGCCGCCGTGGCCGCGGGGTGCGATCGAGGAGCGCGCTGCACAGAGGCGGCGCTAGCTATCTGTTTGTTCTTGTTTAAGGACGCCGAGGCACCGGCTCCCCAGACGAGAGACACAAATGAGTGCTCACTCTTGACCGGTAATCGACATGGCTAGAACGAGGGTATGACAGGTGGAATGCATTACAGGAGCGTTCAGGTCCACCCTTGAGATTCTGTTCGCAGACTACACCTTCGTTCCCTGGCACCCGATAACATCAATAATCTGGGCCGTTGTGTGGTGCGTTTGGTTTCGCGTCTGGTCACGGCGAAGGAACATCAGGCCGCGGCGGAGGGCGGGAAGATTGGTCATCCCGGTTTTTGCGAGTCTTGTGAGCTACCAAGCACTCACGTTCATAAGGACGGCGCGCGATGTGCTGTATCCACCTTTATCAGATGAGGTGCAACTGTGGTTGGTCGCGCTGTTACTCTCGCTCTTGAATATATCTCCATTCCTCTGCGCTTGGATGAAGAGCGCACGCGGCTTGAGTCGGAAGAGGAAGGACCGTGATGACGACCGTCACCATCTCGATGAGGCGCCCGGAGTTGGCGCGGTCTCATGGCCGCTGCTGGTGAGCGTCTTTTTTTCGATACTTCTGGTCCTTGGATTCGGCACAATGCCGATTCAACACGCGAAACGTGCGATATTCCCGCGTTATATGCCATATAGCTGGCTAAAGGTAGGCCCTACGGAAGTGGACACTGGAACCACCGGTTGGAGGTATGAATTCGTTCAAGACAACATAGTAACAATAGACCTGACGATTGATGAACTATCACAAGAGTCTGTCTATGGGAGTATTCCGATAAGTTTATCGAATCCTGCGAGGCAGACAGGTTCGCCGGATGACTGGGTTGTAATACAAGTTCAAAGGATGCTAATTCTCCCGGCGGGAGACCCAAACAAGGCAATCTATCTGAAGTCTGGGCAGTTCCACGGCCGATGGAGTTTTCATACATTTTCAGGGATTATGGCTGTGCGGACTGTCCAGGCGCCGACTAAACCTACCGCTAAGCGCGACCGGCACAGATGTTACATCCTGAACGAAGAGACTCAAGGCAGCATCTATCGACAACCGCTTTGGCAATCAATGTGGTGTTTATTTCAAGTGTATTGGCTGCGGCTGGATGTGTTCGATGCGCTATCGAAGGACCTCTCGCAAGCGATCACCCCGCCTAGATCCTTGCCTTTCAGCAGAGATGCGGAAGTTCTTCGCACGCGGCTTCTCGAAATGACCGAGACTACAAAGCCAAGGATGATCTGGCTGAAGAAGTCGTGATTCGCGCCCGCTGGCGAGCAATCCACCGACGTTGCTGCCGGCCCCAAGACGTGCTAACGTGGCCGCAACTCCTCAATTTGAGGGGCAAGAGATTTCAGACACACTTTGGCAGCGCCGGGAGATGAGATGCGGCGAGTCATAGGCTTCTTCGTTATTATTCTGCTCGCCCAGGTCGCATGGGCCTCCGACGGGCTGCTTAAGATGACCTTTTTCGACGTCGGGACCGCGGACGCGGCGCTAGTAACGACGCCAGCCGGCGAACACATCTTGATCGACGGCGGGACGAGGCAGGGCGGCGAGAAGGTCGCGAGGTTCCTGAAATCACGTGGGATCAAGTCGCTCGACATTGTGATCGCGACGCACCCTCACCCTGACCACGTGGGTGGCCTCGCTCAGATAATCCGCGAGTTCGAGGTCAAGACCCTCTATGATTCGGGGATGCAATACGACTGCGAGGGATACACCGCGTATCGCGAGGCGCTCTCGAAGTTCAAGGGGACTTTGACGACGGTCTGCGGCCGGATGATCGTCAGCCTGCCATCGGGCGTTCACCTGGATTTCTTGAACCCAAAGCGTCAGGCGACGCGTATTCACACCGATTGCATCGTCGTGCGGCTTCGATACAAGGACATAGCCGCGCTTTTCACGGGGGATGCCAACGACGTCGCCGAGGGCGTTCTTCTCTTCGACGAGGTTCCGCTAAAGAGCGACGTCCTGAAGGTCGGACATCATGGTGCGTCGGATTCGACGACGGAGGCGTTCCTCAAGGCCGTCGCGCCTCGATACGCCGTCATCCCGGTTCAGGCGCCGAACGAGTATGGCCGGCCGCATCAGGTCGTTCTGGACAGGCTCGAGAAGCAGGGCGTCGCGGTCTATCGAACCGACGAATATGGGAACGTAACGTTCGTAACCGACGGCAAGAAGGTGGGTCCTCCGAAATGCGAGCGGCACCAACACATTGACAACCGCACGAACTAGAACGGGCGGGTCTAAGACCGCGCCCCTACATACGGCCGCGAACAGGCGCACGGTTTCAACGCCGCTGGTCATGGCCCTGCTCGTCGCCGCGTCATTCACGCTTTACCTTCAGACCGCGAACCCGCTGTTTAGGTTCAGCGACGGCGGGGAGCTCGCGGCAGCTTCTCACATTCTTGGCGTCGCGCATCCGACCGGGTATCCGCTCTTTCTTACGAGCCAGAAGCTCTGGTCCTTCCTGCTCCCAATCGGCAATCCGTGTTTCCGAGCGAACCTATTCAGCGCCGCTTGTGCCAGCGTGGCCCTTGCGCTCATCTTTCTTCTCTGCCTCAAGATTGCGGGGCCTCTCTCGGGACTCGTCGCGGCCGGGCTTCTTGGCTTTTCACAGACGTTCTGGCTGCAAGCGACGCAGTCAACGGTCTATGCGCTGAACCTGATGCTCGCCGCGCTTTTGATTGTGTTGGCTTTCCTCGCGCTTGGTCGATTGAAATCGAGGGGTCCGAACGCGCACCTGGAAGACCTGCGCAAACCAGTTTGGCCTAACGTTTTGAGGGCGGCCGCGCTCTTCTTCTTCGTCCTTGGGGTTGGATTGGGCAATCACGTGACGCTGGCGCTCATTCCGCTTGCTCTGTTCTTGTCCCACCCACGCCATCTCAGTCTGCTCCTCTGGAAAAGGGGCGTTGCACTCGCCGCGCTGGTCTTCCTCTTGGCGGGCCTCTTGGTCTATCTATATCTGCCTCTGAGGGCCGATGCAGACCCGGCGATAAACTGGGGCGATCCGTCAATTTGGGAGCGACTGTGGGAACACGTCTCGCAGCGCGACTACAAGTTCAAACAGGCGTCGCGCACCTGGGACGAGAACTTGGCCGTTACTGCGGCGTTTTTCGGCTCAACGGCAAAGGAGTTCGGCGTTCTCGGAGCCTCGCTTGCCCTCGTTGGACTAATCGGAGGCTTCGTTAAGAGACGCTGTCTGACGATATTCCTGGTTCTGCTTTCGCTCGGGACGCTCGTCGTGGCGCTGCTCTACGGAGAGGGGACCTACCTCGAACCCGTCTATTGCCTGCCGGCGTATCTTGCCGCCGCAATCCTGGCGGGATTTGGCGCAAGCGACCTAATCTTACTCTTGCAAAGGATTAAGAGTGCCAACACCGCAGGGACTCGGCGCAAGCTGACCGTCGCAGCCTCGATCCTGCTCGCCATCTTGCCGATTGGGCTTTTCGCCGAAAACTACCACAGATGCGACGGCTCGAGGAATTACTACGCATACTGGCACGGCCTGAACATCCTCAAGACGATGCCGCTTGGCTCTACGTTCTTCGGCGAGACCGACACCGCCTTGTTCCCGCTTTACTACCTCAAGTTCGTGGAGGGGCGCAGGCCAGACGTCAAGCTCTACGACAGGAAGTGGCGCGTCATCGAGTATTTCGAGCAGAACAACTTGCAGTCGTCATACAACCGTGAGATGCGGATAATCGAGGGGGCTCACGATGCTCCGGTCTTCTACGCAGAGTATCCGACGGTGCCGGCCATCAACATCAAGCTCTTCGGGATATTGCTCGAGGCGTTCCTTACTGAGCCCTGGACTGGGACGATTGACTTCGAGCGACTTTACTCCAACTTCCTGCGCGAGCCCGAGGAGGACCTGTTCATCGACAAGTGGACCAAGGAGACGCGAGCCAAATACTTCCTTCTCTGGGGCCACCAGTATGAGTTGCAGGATGACCTGGCCGAGGCGCGGGCGCATTTTGCGGAGGCGAGGCGCTTGGGCTATGATAATGCGGGTCTGATGAACAACCTTTCGATTTATTACCAGCGGGCCGGGATGATGAGGGATGCGGTCTCTGCGATGGAGCGGGCTGTTGCGCTTGAGCCAGCGAGCGCGAGACTGCTCACGAGGCTCGGGATTCTCTACTACAACCTCAAGAGACTTGACGAGGCCATCGAGAGGCTGAAGAGATCGGTCGCGATTGACAGTGAGAACCCAGACGCCGCCATCTACTTGGCCAATTCATACTTAGTGAAAGGCGACCTGTCGCAGGCCGAGAGGTATTTCAAAAAGACGCTTGAGATAATGCCGCACAACATCGAAGCACATAACAACCTGGGCTTCATCTACAAGGGCCAGCGCAGATATGACGAGGCGGCCGAGCACTTCAAGGAGGCGATCCGCATCGGCACTGAATCCTATATGCCGTTTTTTAACTTGGCCTCAGTCTATGCCTTGAGCGGGGACGCCGAGAAGGCGCTCAAATGGCTCAGTCGCGGACGGAGGTATATGAATAGGCGGGTTGTTGAGTCTATACGAGAGCACGCTGATTTTGATAGCATTCGTGACGACCCGAGATTCGGGGAGGCCCTCGGTAGGGATGATTAGAGGCCGCAGATTTAGGAGCGCGATATGAAAGACTGGGAAGCCTCGGCAAAGGTAGTTTCGAGCAAGGTGGCCGCGTTCGGCGTGCTGGTCTTGGCTCTGTTGGTTCCTGGGGCGGGTCACTTCTTTTTGGGGCGGAAGAAAAAAGCTGTCGTGCTGGCGACCATAATCGTCCTGACCTTCTTTCTGGGCGTCTGTCTTCACGGCAAGCTCTACAGCTTCGAGAAGGGCCAGAGCGGGTCAGAGACGCTGATCAACTACATCGGTGCTTTGGCTGGGCTCGGCAACGGGATACTGTATATTCTGGCGGTTGGGTTCGGGTTCGCCAATGGCCAGATCGAAAAGCGGACCTTTGAGATTGGCGTTACGTTTCTTCTGAGCGCGGGGCTTTTCAACATCTTGGCCGCCGTTGATGCTTATCGCTGCTCAATCGGGTACGATTACGACGCGGCCGAGGCGGCCCGGCTCGAGGCCAAGAGGGAACGGAAGGCCCGGAGGAAAGCCAAAAGAAGCAAGAGAACCAAGAAGGGAAAGGCCACAAAGTGACGCATTTTCTTTGCCTCATATACCTTTCGTTTGCGATCTCAGTAGTCGTTTCAGCAACTGCAACGAATGATCCATCGAAGATACGAAGACGGGCGGCCAAATACTTCGTCGTGATGGTCATTGGTTCGATTGCTGTCGGCTGGCTAATGTTCCTATCGTCCTAACAACACTGGATAAGTAGCAGGAGGTCTTGTATGCCGGTTGAGTGCAAGAATTACATAAACGGTCAGTGGGCGGAGACCGCTTCGGGGCGGACATACGAGAACCGAAATCCCGCAAATCCCGACGAGCTGATTGCCATTCATCAGAAATCGAACGCCGAGGACGTTGACCGCGCGATGACGGCGGCCCGTGCTGCGCAGAGGAAATGGGCGCTTATGCCGGCGCCGAAGCGCGGTGAACTGATGTTCAGAGTCGGCCACATACTGACGAGGCGCAAGGAGGCGATCGCTCGGGACATGACGCGAGAGATGGGCAAGGTCCTCGCGGAGACCAGGGGCGATGTTCAGGAGGCCATCGACATGGCGTTCTACGCGGCCGGTGAGGGCCGGAGGTGCTTCGGGCAGACGGTTCCCGCCGAGATGCCGGACAAGTTCGCGATGTCCATCAGGGCGCCGATAGGCGTCATATCTGCGATAACGCCCTGGAACTTCCCGATAGCGATACCCTCCTGGAAGTCGCTGCCGGCAATTGTCGTGGGCAACGCCGTCGTCATCAAGCCGGCGACGCTCACGCCGCTTTCGGTCATCCATTTCGCCGAGGTCTTTGAGGAGGCTGGGCTGCCTCCTGGGGTGTTCAACGTCGTTACGGGTTCCGGTGCGGAGATCGGCGACGAGATGGTTACTCATAAGGAGGTGAATCTGATCTCATTTACGGGCTCGACCGAGATAGGGACTGGCATCAGCGTCACTGCGGCGAAGCACATGAAGCGAGTCTGCCTGGAGATGGGCGGCAAGAACGCTATCATGGTGATGGACGACGCGAAGCTCGAACTGGCCCTCGAAGGCGCCCTGTGGGGTGGCTTCGGGACGACCGGGCAGCGCTGCACCGCGACGAGTAGGGTCATTATTCAAAAGAATGTCGCTCAGGAGTTCACGGACAGGTTCGTTGCGGCGGCCAGAAAGCTAAAGCTGGGCGACGGCCTCGACCTCAGCGTGCAGGTCGGTCCCGCCGTCAGTGAAGGACAGCTCGAGACTGTCCACTCCTACGTCGAGATCGGCAAGGCTGAGGGCGCAGAGCTCTTGACCGGCGGGCGGCGATACACAGTGCCGGGCTGCGAAAAGGGCTGCTTCTACGAGCCGACGGTCTTCTTCAACGTCAAGCGCAACATGAGAATCGCACGGGAAGAGATATTCGGCCCGGTCGTGTCCATAATCGTCGTTGATGACCTTGACGAGGCGATCGACATCTGCAACGACACCGATTACGGCCTCTCGGGCGCCATATACACGCAGGACGTCAACAAAGCCTTCGTCGCGATGCGCGAGGTCCACACGGGCATATTCTACGTCAACGCGCCCACCATCGGGGCCGAGATACAGCTTCCATTCGGGGGCACGAAGGGCACCGGAAACGGCCATCGCGAGGCTGGGACTGCCGCGCTCGACGTGTTCTGCGAGTGGAAGTCCGTCTATGTTGACTTCAGCGGCAAGCTCCAGAGGGCTCAGATTGACGACTTCGAGCAGTAGCTAGTTGTTACTTGGGCTTTTCAGATTATGCGGGCGGGTTCTTGAGGCGGGGTCATGCTCATCCAGTGCGCCACCCCGGGACGACAACTTGGACCCGCCCGTACATCGCTACCTTGAACTCGCGGTCGAGACGTAATGAAAGCCCTTGCCGTTGACACTTCGACAAAGGTCGGCGCCGTCGGGTTTCTAGACACGGATTCCGGCGCGTTTGCCGAGGTCAACATCTCGATTGGCCAGACCCACTCGCAGCGACTCCTGGGCAGCATCGACTACCTCCTTGGCTCGGTTGAATGCCCCCTAACCAACGTCGATGTCCTGGGCGTGTCAATCGGCCCTGGCTCCTTCACCGGCCTTCGCATAGGCATAAGTATTATGCAAGGACTCGCGCTCGCCGAGGATAAGAGCCTGACGCCGTTTTCGTCGCTTGAGGCGCTTGCCTTCAGCTATGCCGGGTGCCCTCACCTCGTCTGTCCGATGATCGACGCCAGAAGGGGCGAGGTCTTCACCGGCCTCTTCAGGTTCGATGGCGTCAAGCTGTTGCGGGAAGCCCCCGAACAGGCTGTCCCGGCCTCAGAGATCGTGAAGCTCGCCTCAAGCGAGAAGACGGTCTTCCTCGGAGACGGCGCCCGCGCCTACGCGGACCTCATCAAGAGCGGCATGGGCGCAGAATACGTCATCGCGCCCGAGCATCTCTCGCACTCGCGCGGCATCAGCATGGCGCGCCTCGTCGTGGAGAGAGCCGGCGACGGTCAGGCCGTGGACCCTGCTGAGATCAAACCGCGTTACCTCAGAAGATCGAACGCCGAATTAGCCAGAGAGAGAGTTTCAAGTTCCACGTCCCAAGTTTCAAGTTCCAAGTTTCAAGTTTCAAGTTAGGGGTGTTCGGGCGTGGTGCACGACGCATCGGACGAGTTCTCGATCCGCAAGTTCCGCGACCGCGACCTTCCAGCCGTGTATCAGATCGAGCAGGCGATATTCACTCCGCCCTGGCCTCGGTCAGCGTTCCTCTACATCGCCAAATCGAGCTGGGGAACCCGCGGTGAGATACTCGTTTTGGAGCACGTTGCAGCCGCTTCGAAGCCAAAACTGGTCGGCTACGCCTGTTCGACGTGGGAAAAAGGTACAGGCCATATTCTGAACCTCGCCGTAGAAAAAGCTTTCAGGGGCAGGAAACTGGGCGAGAGGCTCCTTGGCGCCGTAGTCAACAGGTTCATCGAGAAAGAGCTCTCAATCGCAGTGCTGGAAGTCCGGGCCAGCAACAGCATCGCCATAAGACTTTACGAGAAGCACGGATTCGTCGTGCACCACCTCGAGAAGGCCTACTACCCTGATGGCGAGGATGGGGTGGTGATGGTCAAACCGCTTAAGGCGCAATGAAGCGCTCCTCGTCAACCCTAGTGGTCGTTCTTTTTGTCTCGCTGAGCACGCTCAGCGGCTGCCTCAGACCTCAGCATGAGCTGGACGAGGCAACCGGCGAGGCTGACCCGGCGACGCTAAGAAGCAGCAGGTCGCCCTTTGCCCCTCCAGGAGACGCTTCCTACGTTGGTCCGGACGAGTGCCGGAAATGCCACACCAAGCAATATGAGAGCTGGCAGAAGAGCGCACATTTTCGCTCATACGAGATACTGGTGAAAGAGGGGAAGCACACCGCGCCCGAATGCCTCCGATGCCATACTACGGGCTTCGGCGAGGCGAGCGGTTTCGTTGACGCCCAAACCACGCCCCGTATGGCGGCCGTAACCTGCGAGGCCTGCCACGGCCCTGGCCACCGTCATGTCGAGGCGCAAGAACACAACCAGAAAGACGAGCCCAAATACGGCAACGTCAACTGCCCTGACTGCCAGCACGCCCGAATCTGCATCCTGTGCCACAGAGAGCCCCACTTCGACGCAAAATCGGCGCTCAAGATTCATCGGAACTACTGATTACTTCTAACCCGAATAATTCGAGGTCGTGACTCCCGTGGGTGCGGGGCAGGCTTTCCAAGACTGGGTCATAAGTCGATTGGCGAGGATTTCGTTGTCCATTCAGGCAACAACGACACAGGCAATACGGCCGATTGTCAAGATCAACGCGGCGGTTTTCTTATGCGACGTGATTGTCGGAATCGGCGTGTAGGGGCGGTGTCTCAGACCCGCCCGCCTACATGAATCCCTACGGATACGAG
>CAYZPW010000029.1:0-38171 GCA_964480475.1 uncultured bacterium
CCGCCCGCCTACATGAATCCCTGCGGATACGAGGCATCTTATGCGAGCATCAATTAGAGAGGGCGGGTCTGAGACCACGCCCCTACACGCCTGCAACCAATTATGACCCAGCCTCTTCTAGCCCGCCAAAGACAGGGGCTCGCGCGACAGAGTGTTTCGCGTGACGGATGCAGCAATCACTACGAAAGGCATTCGCCGCGCGGCGAACGCCCCACATCTCATCGTCTCGCCTCGGGGAAGCTGTCGAAGGTCGAGGCGGCTCGGTGATCGCCGGCCTGGCGCCTACGGTTCGGCGAGCTGGAAGGTCGCGGTGCTCATTCCCCCTATGAACTCGGATGTCCAAGCGTCTGAAATCGCGGCCGCGAACGCGTAGTATCCGGGTTGGACGATTGGAGGGAAATACGACGGCAGGTCGATCGTAATGAACGGATCGAGTGTCATGTTGGCCCCGGAGGGGATAGCAATGCTCTCCGCCCATGGGCAGACATCCGCTTCTTGCCACCTGCCTTCGGCCGTGAAACAGTAAAGGTCGCCTGCGCCTGTGATCAGCCCAACGTAAACGTCGAGCGACCTCGTCTCGCCGGGATTTGAGAGCGAAAGCGCACAGACGACGCTCTCGCCGGGCGTGTAGTTGGGGCTTGAGACAGACACCGCGACCTCGGGCTGGTCCTTGGGAGTGAACTCTATCCTTGTTACGCCGCCAAGAGTCGCCACCCACCCGTCACCCTCATCGTCCATGCAAATGCCTTCTGCCCTGTTGTCTGCAAGCCCTTCGCCTTGGGTGAAGCTCTCAAATCTCTCGCCGTCGTAACGCGAGATGCCGCCCGGTGTGCCGAACCAGACGTCGCCGTAAGGCCCGTAACTGATGGCCGTCACGACAAAGCCTGCCAGTCCCTGCACCTTATCAAATGTCGTCATGCCTTCCTCGTCCCAGCGTACTGCGCCCATGCTCGTGCCCAGCCACAGGACATCATCACGCTCTGCGTTCATCGAATAGATGCTGTTGGACGGTAGCCCGTCATCAACCGTATAGTGGCGCATTTGGCCGCCCTCCAGTACCGCGAGCCCTCCCCCTGCGGAGCGATTCCCCATGAGGATAACTCCCGCCGGACTGACTGCTACGACCTCGACCGACACAAAGGGAAGGCCGTCATCTGTAGTCAGCGAATAGAAGTTCACGCCGTCAAACGCAGAAAGGCCCCCATCGGTCCCTGCAAGCACCAAATCGCCCAGCATCGCGAGCGAATGAACAGTATTGTCGCATAGCCCGTCGTTGGTGTCGAAAAAAGTCCATTCCTCGCCGTCGAGGCGCACGAGCCCAGCTTCGTTGGTTCCGACCCACAGTCTGCCAGCCGGGTCCTCCACGATTCCATTCACCGTGCCGAGGGGTTTTCCCGCTACATCCGAATAAGAACGCCACAGCCCACCCGATTGCACGGACAAGCCGCCTTCGCATCCGAACCACACGTTGCCATCGGTAGTCGCCGTTACGCATTGAACGCGATTATCCAACACACCCTCGAGCGACGCGAGAAGGACGATGTTATTCTGATGCCAGCACCAGAGCCCGCTTTTGGCTGTCCCCACAAAGACGTTACCGTCCTCGTCTGCCGCGATCGACAAGAGCTGATCGTCTGGCAGACCATCCATACGATCGAAGGACAGCCAGCTGGAGCCGCCGTAAAGCGATATGCCGATCTCCGTCACGGCCCAGACATAGCCGTGCGGGTCCGTGAAGAGGTCGGCGATGACCGAGCCTTCAATGCCGTCGCCTCCGGTGAACGTCCGCCAGTCGCTGCCATCGAAGAGACAGACCCCTTCACCGTGAGTGCCGACGAAGAGGCCGTCCAAGGACGCGGTCAGACAGTTGATGTCGTCGCTGGCAAGCCCGTCAACTGAGGTGATCTCTCCCCAGTCCGAGCCGTCGAACACCGCTAGTCCCTTGGTCGTGGCGAAGTAGAGAGCGCCTGCGTATTCTGCAATGTCCCTGACCCAATTGTCGATAAGCCCGTCCTGCGTTGTATAGCTTACAAAGCCTTGCCAGTCAAAGGCTGTGACGCCGCCCGTCGTGCCAAACCAGACGCTGCCGTCGCTCTTGACATAAACCGCCTCAACCCTCGGGCTGACCAGCCCCGTGGTCTCGTCGAAGCTGGTCCACGTCTCGTTGTATAGCCTGCTTGCGCCTCCGAAGGCCCCTGCCCACACGCCGGACGAAAGGTCTGATGCGAGGGAGGAGACCTGGTTGTGAACCAGCCCTCTCGATGTTGTGAATATCTCGCTCGAACAATCCACCATGCACCACCGCACAAGGCCGCCGTCCGTCCCAACCCAGATGAACGGGCCCTCGACGAGTATCGCTCTTGTGATGATATTGGTGTTTGTGAAGGTCTCAAACCTCACTGCCCGCGAGAGAACCGGGAAACTCAAGACCGCCACCAGCAAGACCGAAACAACGAATCTTCTCATAGCTCACTCCTTCCTCACAGAGCCATAGCTTTGGTGAATCTTCTAATCGACCTTGGCAGTGTCAAACCCAAACCGCGACCACCGGTACGGCGCGCTCCACAGTATAATCTAATCTCCTTTGTCAGGAATATCAAGGCAGAACCCCGAGGAGTTTTCGTAATCGTACCCGGACCTGCTCGACTGAAGACGTTCTTCCTGCATCCCTGAAAGGGATTAAGGTGAGTAGCCGTAGGTGCTAACCTACGGATCAGTCGCGGACAGAATAGCACCTCAGCCCTGAAAGGGCTGAACATAGCCCTGTAGATGGGCTGTTCGACCCCTTCAGGGTCGCGAGGATACCGGCGTGAACGGATTCCGTAGGTTGCACCTACGGCTACTATTGTGGTCCCCCGTCGGGGAACCGAAACGGAACATCACATCAAGCCTAATTCCACTTGTCCCTCACGCCAAGTCACTCAGCACAGGCAACAACCCAACACTACTCAATCGAAGAATGGGAGAACTCCTGAGAATCCCGAGGGGGAGTTTCCCCCATTTCCCTATTGGTCAAACTCCTCACAACGCACACTTGCAATGGCCGGGGCGAGCGGTATCTTTGCCTCATGGCAGACAAGGCCAGGTCGCGTTCCAGAACGTTTCTACCCTCGCAGATTCTGGTCGGCAGCTTTGCGGGGGCAATCATCGTCGGGACGATCATTCTGTATTTGCCGGTCTCGTCGGTCCCGGGGCACACACGTCTCATCGACTGCCTGTTCACGGCAACCTCCGCAACTTGCGTCACGGGCCTCGTCGTGGTCGGCACCGGCAGCCATTTCACGGCTTTTGGGCGCACCGTCATTCTCACGCTCATCCAGCTCGGCGGGCTGGGGATCATGACCGCTGGGGTCTTCATGACGATGCTGTTCGGAGGATCGCTATCGCTACGGGAGCGCGCCATAATCAAGGACACACTGAATCCCGTCCGTACGAAGAAGCTTGGCGTCGTAGTCGTCTATGCTGTCCTCTTCACGGTCTTCATCGAGGCGATTGGCGTGGCGGTTCTCTACGGCGCCTTTAAGCCGATTGTCGGGAGCGAAAGGGCTTATAGCACGGCGCTCTTTCACTCGATTTCGGCTTTCTGTAACGCTGGCTTCTCGACATTTGATACCAATCTGGAAAGGCTCGCCTCGTTCCCAACCGTAGCGATGACGATCATGACGCTCTTGATCGTCGGCGGGCTTGGCTTCTTCGTCATCCTGGACCTGGTCTCGGGCCTGAAACGAAAGCTCTCCGGCCGCCAACTGAAAGAGGCACGTATCTTCACGCTGCACACGCGAATTGTCCTCGTGGTCTCGGGCTGTCTCCTACTTTTCGGGACTCTGACTCTCTTCGTCCTGGAAAGAGACCACGTCTGCAAAGACATGGATGCCACTGGTTCTCTGCGCACTTCGCTCTTCCTATCCGCAACGGCCAGGACGGCGGGTTTCTCAACAGTTCCGACTTCCGGACTGAGCGACGCATCGCTCTTTTTTCTGTCGCTCTTGATGTTCATCGGAGCGTCCCCCGGCTCGACCGGCGGAGGGATCAAGACGACGACACTAGCCCTCGTAGTGTTGTTTGCAGTCGCCAGGATCAGAGGTAGGTCGGAGGTGAACATCTGGGGCCGGAGGATCCCAGAGCAGATCATAAGCAAAAGTCTGGCGATTACTTCGCTTTCGATTTTGGTGCTTTCGCTTTCGCTTCTGGTACTTTTGGTGCTCGAACGAAGCGGCCCTGATGCTCCTTCGTTCATGGACTTGGTTTTCGAGGCGACGAGCGCCTTCGGGACGGTTGGGCTTTCGACCGGTGTCACCCCTTCCTTGACAACCGGTGGCAAGCTGGTGATCATTTTGCTGATGTTTGTGGGCAGGTTGGGCCCGTTGACCGTTGCGACACTTGTTGCGACGAGGGCCCGTGCCGCCAAGTATTCGTTCCCCGAAGAAAACGTCACGGTGGGTTAGGATGAGCAAGTTCGCAGTCATTGGCCTTGGCTCTTTCGGCGAGTATGTGGCTAAGAGCCTGATGGAGCAGGGCAACGAGGTTCTGGTCATTGACAAGAACCCCGCCAAGATACAGAGGATTAAGGACACAGTGTCTGGCGCCATGACCGCCGACGCCGCTGATTTGGCCTTCTTGAAAGAGGCCGACATCGTGGACGTCGATGCCGTGATAGTCGGCTTCAGCGAGCATGAGATGGCGGCGAGTGTCCTTACGACCATGCACCTCAAAGAGCTGGGGCTCAAGAAAATCATCGTGAAGGCAACGAGCGACGACCACAAAACGATCCTCGAGAAGGTCGGCGCAACGCAGACGGTTTTCCCCGAGCGCGACGTCGCCGAGCGGCTTGCCTCAAGCATCTCCTCGCCGAACGTCTATGACCAGATTGCGCTCTCGGATGATTTTGGGGTCCTCGAGGTCGTCGCGCCGGCCAAATTCGTTGTCGAACATCTTGAGGACCTGGATATGCGGGCAAAACACGCAGCTCAGGTCTTGTTCCTTAAGCGACCAACCAAGGGCTTTACCTCTTTGGAGAGACCAACGACGGAAGACTACGAAGTCTTGTTTCCAGACAAGGAGACGGCTATAAAGGCGGGGGATATACTTGTTCTGGCCGGCGGCGCCGAGGCCCTTGAGAAGATCAAGAATATGAAACCGTCCACAGGCTAGGAGCATGATCAGCCAGGAGCATGATCTGTGTGGCGCGGTCCAACGTTGAGCCTGCGGCCCTCCGCGGGACAGAGGTATTACCACCCGCTCGGCGCCGCGAAATCCGCACGCTAGTGGCGATTGTTCAATCATTGCGATAATAAGGAAGAGAAATTGGCAGACAATGTGGTCATCTCTAAGAAGGATTTAGAGAGCTCCCTGAAAGAGGGCGAGAGACCGGGCGTGCTGATCCTTACAGGCCAGGACCTTCAGGGAATCAGCGTTGAGCAAGCAGACCTGAGGCAGGCCTTCTTGGACAACAACGATTTTCGGGGCGCCGACCTCAAAATGACAGATATGAGCTTCTCGCGGCTGACCTTCTGCGCTCTCGATTTTGCGGACCTTTCCGCTGCCAACCTCACTCACACGGATTTCTGCGGCGCTTCGCTTCGCCACGCTCGCCTCGTTGCGACGTTCTTGCCTAGCGCGAATTTCCAGAAAACTGATTTGGGCGCCGCTGACCTAAAACATTCCTATGCGGCCAGCGCAATCTTCAAGGACGCCGATTTGAAGTTCTCGGTCATGTCCTTCTGCGATCTCTCAGACGCCATCCTGGACGGAGCCAACCTCACCTGCTGCACGTTCAGGGAATCGTCGCTCAAAGCGGCCCACCTGATTGGCGCGTTTCTTCGCAGCACTGATCTCAGAGGCGCCAGCTTGAAGGGCGCCGTTATGGACCGCTCGCTCGTTCTTAGTTGTGACCTGAGAGGCGCAACGTTACTTGGCATCTCGCTCAAAGGGGCCACGCTTCGCAACGTGGTCACGGAAAAGGCCAATCTGGCGGGAGCCTCCCTCGTTGGTTCCCGGATTACGGGGTGTGATTTCTCCAAATCGAACCTATCAAGGGCCAATTTCGCATCGGCTGAGATAACCGACACCCAATTCGACGGGGACTATCTCAATTTCTCGTCTTTTGCGGGCGCTGAACTCAAGAACTGCTCATTCTCAGAGGCTCATCTCGAAAACGCGGATTTCACCGGGGCCAGGCTCTCGAATGTCGATTTCCACGGGGTCAACTTGAGCACCGTCAAGGGCCTCAAGGCCAGCTAGCCGGAACGGACCCCGACACCTGTATGACCTGAGATCGGCATTTGCGGACCCACACGGCCCGGCGGATTGCGGATTGTGGATTGAACTTGAAACTCGGAACTTGGACCTCGCAACTTAGGTGGCTCAGTCCCCTCTTGCAGCATAGGGCGTCGTCGCGATCGCAATTCGCTCAAATCCGACCTGTTTGGCCGTGTCCATCACGCGCACTACTGAGCCGTGCTTCACGTTTTCGTCCGCCTTTATGACGAGGAGACCTTGCTCGGTACGCTTTCGTTCGTGAGTAAGAGCGGCGGCGAGACCCTCCCACTTGACCTTCTCGTCGCCGACGAATATCAGCCCGGCTGCCGTCACGGTCAATCGCGTCGCATCTTGATGAGAGGTATCCGAGGTCTTCGCCTGAGGCAACCTGATGCTTATCCCGGGCTGGGCAACGAAACTCGTGGAGATCATGAAAAAAATCAGAAGGAGAAGCACCACGTCAATCAGCTGGGTCAGGTTTATCTCTGGGCTCGGCGGCCCCGTCGCTCCGAAATCCAATCACAATCCTCCTCTTCTAAGCAGGCATTCTGACAATCCGAGACCCCGGTGTCAAATTACAAGCGAACGCGGCAATCCTGTAAGAGCAGGCCCTGCGCCTACCCTCTTGCCTCAATCGCCAACTGCCAACTGCCAACCGCCAACTGCTAACTGCCAACTGCCAACCGCCAACTGCTAACTGCCAACGTTCTGAACAAGCGTATCGATGACGCTCTTTCGAATTGCCTCTGAGAGCGTTCTGCACGCGGCCAGCAGCTCGTCCGCCTCGGCCTTTGTCTTCTTCACAAAATCACTGTCATCGATGCCGGCCAGGTTGATTACCACGTTCATATAGGCGCCCTCGGCCGCGGCGTAGCCCATGAGCGCGGAGACGCCGGCGTCGCTGAGCGAGTTGACGTTGCCCCTTTCGGCTACAGTCTTTGAGAGCTTCAGCGCATCGAGCGACTTCCTCAGCACAGAGAGCGGAACCAGCGTCGCCTCCTTGGTCGCCTCCTGAATCGCCTTGTTCCGCGCCTCTTTCTGCTCGGGCGTCTTCTTCTTCATGCGCATCTTCGCCATGACGTTGTCGAAGGCCTGGGCGTCCGCGTCAATCGTCTGAAGGAACTCGTCCTTCATCGGCTGCCCAGCGAGCGCGACCTCGGCCATCTCATCGTCTCTGTCCTCGTACCCCTTCTTGCCGTGCGTCAGGTTCGCAACCATCGCCGCAAGCGAGGCGCACATGGCGCCAGCCAGCGCCGCGACGCTTCCGCCGCCAGGCGCCGGCGAATCGGTCGAGAGCTCGTCCGCGAAATCGCAAAGCGTCATGGCCCTGAGAGCGTTCGCATCGTCGGCGAACTGATACTCGATGATCTTCTCCTTCGGATTGAAGGGCGCGACCTCGCTCATGCCCAGCGACTGCGCCGCTATGCGGATCAGCTCCTTCTCCGGCTGGCCGGGACATTTGCCCTGCTTCTCGAGGTAGTAGCGCCCAGCTGCGAGCATCGCCGCCTTGGGGATGAGGCCGACGAGCTCGGTTCCCGTTACCACCAGCCCCCGCTTCTGCGCCTCCTCCCGGCAGACCTCGACGGCGATATGATGCGGCGTTACCTTGTAGTTCGTGAGGTTCATCGAAATCTGCGCCATCGAATACTCGTCTATATACCAGCCGGTACCCTTGCAGAACTTGAGCCGGCCCGGAACATTGATCGCCTTGCCGTTCTCGTCCCGGACGATCTTGCCGTTCTCGTCGCGCTTCGCACGACCCGCCTCGCGGATGCTCATCGCGATATCTTTCGCCTTCTTTCCGTCGCGGGTGTTCAGGTTGACGTTGTAGGCGATTAGAAACTCCCTGGCCCCTATCGTCGTGAGCCCTGACTTGGCGTTGAAAACAGGCGCCCCAAAGTCGGGCGCCCAATCCGGGTCCTTGAGCTTCTCGGGCAGCCCCTCGTATTCACCCTTCCGGCAGTTCGCCAGGTTCTGCCTCTCCGGCTTCTGAGCCGCCTCCTCATACAGATAGACTGGAATGCCGAGCTCATCCGCCACTCGCTTTCCGACCTCCTTCGCAATCTCGACGCAGTCGTCCATCGTAACGCCCGCCACAGGGACGAAAGGGCACACGTCGGTTGCGCCCATCCGGCCGTGAGCGCCCTTGTGCTTGCTCATGTCGATGAGCTCCTGAGCCTTCTTGATCGCCTTGAAAGCCGCCTCTTTCACACCTTCCGGCGTCCCGATGAACGTCACCACCGTCCGGTTTGTGTCCGCGCCCGGGTCCACGTCCAGGAGCTTCGCATCCGCTGTATTGGCAATCTCGCCCGTTATCTCGTCGATGACCGCCCTGTCCCGGCCCTCGCTGAAATTCGGCACACACTCCACAAGCTTCAGCATAATCCCACCTCTTAATCTCAATCGCTGAATTATTCGCTCACGGCTAAAATGTGCTGTCTATAATATGCACGGGGCCGGCAAGGTCAAGGCAGCAGTCTCGATTGCGGATTGGGGATTGGGGATCACCCGCGCTGGCGGGCAGTTTTGAGGGAGGCAATAATCATTGAGAGAATTTCGGTAATCCCGGCTTTCAGGTCGGCTACTCACTTCTCTTCCTTTTTGGCCCTGTAAGGGCTTGACAATGGTAGCCGTAGGCGGAAGCCTACGGATCGAGGTGACACAACAAATGAAAAACGGCCCTGGAGGGGTCGCACAACTAGATTATAGCTATGGAATTATGTCCACCTTCACACAGATTCTATACCACATCGTTTTTTCCACAAAGAATAGAACGCCGTCTCTGCGTGCGCCCGACCGCGAGCGTCTTTACCGATATATCTGGGGGCTCCTCAAGAACAGAAACTGCCATCTTCACCGAATAGGGGCCGTCGAGGACCATCTGCATATCCTCACGAGTTTGCATCCATGCCAAAGGCTGGCCGATTTGGTCAGGGATATCAAAGCAAACACATCGCGATGGATCAAAGATGAACGCATATTCCCGGATTTCAATGGCTGGCAGGATGGATACGGCGCATTCACACATTCGAAGCCGGACAGGGAAGCGTTAATCAATTATATAAACGGCCAGCAGGAGCATCATAGAAGACTATCATTTGGCGAGGAGCTCAGAGAACTGCTCAATGAGGCCGGGATTGAATTCGATGAGCGATTCCTCTTATGAGGTCCGGTGTTCGGCCCCTGCAGGGCCGATTTAAGGAGGTGTGAGGCGCCATTCGAGTCCGTAGGCTTCCGCCTACGGCTACCGTTGTATTCCCCCTTTCAGGGGGAAGATGTGGGTTGCAGCGTCAAACGAGATCGGGGAAGCAATCCAAAATCGCCAATCCGCAATTGCCCGGCTGACCTGAAAGCAGAGGCCATCGAAATCCTCTCAATGGTCGTAGCCTCAATCAAGACCGCCCGCCCACGCAAATGATCCGCGATTGGGACTGTCTTCCCCAGTTCTACGAAGATATAGGATGAGTTACCATATTCGTTAATGGAATATATGATTCAGATTGATTCTCGCGCTTGACACAAAGCCCACGAACGAGGCATACTGATTTGGACCGCGTTCATCAAGAGCACGGGGAATCGTCGGACTCGCAATTATCAGCACTTGTGTGTCTCGACGTATCAATACGAGCGCTATTTTAGACTGAGGGGGTTGTATGGAGGCTTTTCCCGACGGAGATATCTACGCGGGGCTTTCTGGCCTGGAGATTGAAGCCGACGAAGTCGATCTAGGGGACGGAGTCGCGCTACGCCGAACCTATGCACATCTGATGATCCCTTTCCTAATGTCCTTTTCGCCCACTTTTCCTGGTACACCATGGAAATCAGGGCAAGGCGGCCTTGACTTTGACATAGTTGCCGAACTGGTAGTCCCTAAGGAAGTCTCGCCCGATATCGACGAGAGGATCAGCACAGCGAGGTTAATCGTTGCCCTCATGCGAACCTGGGGATCGCCGACCATTACGGTCCCAATGATATCCAATGTCTCGTTCTCTTCGGCAGTAAAAATCCCCGACGGCAAAGTTCGTTTCCTGCCGCTTGAGATCATGCCGAAATATATCAGGCTCGAGTCGCCGGACGGGGGATTGTATACCGCAGATCGTCTTAAGTGGGTAAAGCTGTGCTGGGCCTCGGCAGTCAAACTCGTTCCAAGAATGCTGAGCTGCGACTCGCCATCGACACCCTCGACCGCGGGCAATTCATTCAGAATCCTGCCCTAGCTTTGGTTTCGCTATGGGGTTCGCTTGAGGCTCTGTTTTCCCCTTCTCCAACGGAGCTCAGATTTCGTCTGGCATCATCAATTGCGTCATATTTGGAGGAGCCCCTCGAAGCTCGACTTGCATTGCACAAAAAAATAATGCGGCTTTATGCAGTGAGATCGGCTGCGGCTCACGGACGCCCGAAAGTCGAAATGGAAACTCTACTGGAGACGTTCGAGCTATTGCGAAGGGTCGTCATAAAGACAGTTTCCTTTAATCACATACCATTACGGGATGAGCTTGAAGCGCTTCTTTTTTGTGTAGGCAAGGGAAATCCAAAAGAGCCCAAGGAAAAATCGCACGACGGCTCGGGCACCGGCTGAGAGTTATTCGGCCTCCAGATCACTACGATTTTTTGCCGGCTCTTGCTATATGGAATGGAATATGGATATGTTATAGAGGCATGGGATGAGCACGCAAGCAATTGAGGTACACGCTTTAGCGCAAGAAGCCAGATTCACAGATGACGAAATGGTCGTGTCCCTTGTCGATGGGCGAACGGTTTCCGTTCCACTGGAATGGTTTCCTCGTCTGGCCAAAGCGACAAGAGAGCAGTTGGAGAACCATGAGATTCTCGGTGACGGAGAAGGGATACATTGGCCAGACATTGACGAGGACCTAAGCGTTGAAGGGCTGCTGCGTGGCAGTCATTAGGTTCCTCGCACACGTGAGAACAAGCATGGATTCCAATACGAGATCATCATCTTTGGGAGCGAGGCGGACGACGCGTTTGTCGCTGAGGTTCCGGAGCTTGCAGGCTGCATGGCCGACGGCAAGACCTATCAAGAAGCCCTCTCGAATGCCGAGCAGATCATCAAAGAGTGGATTGAGACCGCAGAAGAACTCGGCAGACCCATTCCCCAGCCGAAGGGTCGCCTCGCCTACGCCCGAGCGAAGCGCGCCAGGAAGCCCTCTCGAGTGCCGAGCAGATCGTCAACGAGTGGATCGAGACCGCCCGACCAAACAAGTAATCCCCAATCCCCAATCCGAAATCCGCAATCTACTTCGCGGCGTATTTCCTAAGCGAGGGCGGAAGCTTGTCGTAGGTGGTCGTCGCTGATGGGACCACGGACGGCTGGCCGTTCTTCGCCATGATCGCCATGCCCTTGTCCTTGTCCAGCAGGAACTCGACGAATGCCAAGGCGGCCTTCGGATTGCGCGAGCTCCTCGGAATCGTTACGCCATAGACCATCGGCGCGCCTCGCTTAGCAATGGTCTCACCTGGCTTCCTGCCCGTCACGTCAACGGACACAGTCCCGTACCAATCGGCCAGCTCGGAGTTCTTGAGATTGATCTCGTCGGGAAGAAGGAGGTAGCTGAGCCTGTGCTGCCGGGCCACGGAACGATACAAGAAAACGTAATCGATCGCTCCCGCCTCGAGCAGGGCAAGAAGGTCAACCTCCTTGGGGCGGATGTATCTAACGTCCTTTCTTAGCACCTCTGCGGTTAGGCCGGGTTTTTGGTAGTATCTCTCGGCAAGTCTCATCGTCAGGACGGCTCGATAGCCGCATGGGTCGCTATTGGGGTCTGACCTGCCGAACCTGACGTCTTTTTCCATCAGGACCTCAAACCAGTTATCACGGTTGATCCTGTCTGAACCGCGAGACGCCTCGTGATAGACGATCGTCATCTCATTTGCGGCGAACTTGATGTTCCAGTCTGCGTGTTCAGGAATCAAGAGCGTGTCGATGACGGTATAGTCTGCGGAGGCCATCACGTCGCAGGGCCGCTTCAGGTCCGAAATCTTGCGGGCGCAGGTCCTGCTGCCGGCCGCCTCACAAAGCACCTTCACGTTGGGATGCGCCTTCATAAAAGCGCCCGCGATCTGTTTGAACGGGACGGCGAGGCTGCCGGCGTGGAAGACAACCAGCCTGCCGGAAAGAGCGGAGGGGCCTTGTTCGGCAACCATCAGTTGAGCCATTAGGAGCAGCGCAAGCATGACCAACAGGCTGTTTCTCATCTTTTCCTCCATTTACTCTGATGTATTGTGTCTCAGTTACCCTTAAGGCTTGACTGTCTGATGCCGTGGAACAGACTGTCGGCCGTGATCGTTTGTGCAGCCCCTTCAGGGCTGTTTTCCTCTGTCCTTCCGCCTGATCCGTAGGCTGGCGCCTACGGCTACTCATGTTATGCCCCTTCAGGGCATTGAACGACGTCACACCCTCGTGCGACCGCAGTTACCAGGGGGCCTCTGGCGTTTCATACCAGTCCATGTCGAGGCCATAGCCCCACAGGTACGGTCCAGCGTTGTGGCGCCACTGCTTGTTCTCTTCAAACAGCGGGCAGCCGCAGGTGCCGCCGTAGTCGTGAAAGGTGAGCGCGTCGTGCCCCTCTGTGTCAAGAAACACGCCGACGGTGCACATCTCGTCCCGGAAGTTCCCCATCGGTCCCCGGTCAGTGCAGGCACCGTAGGATTGGTCGCTCTGCGTCGCGTAGGGGCTATTGGCCATTTCATAGCTGTCGTCGCCATATCTGTCCCAGAAAAGCCCCATGGCCTGTATGTCGCCAGCTCCGGCGGAACGGACCCGATGCTCGTACGTATCGTTACCGCTGCCATCAATGAACACGGCGAAAGCGAGGTCGCGGCCTGAGCCCATATTCTGGCCGACTTGATACTCGTTGCCGACGTTGTATTCGTCGTCACCCATGAGGTCCACGGCACACGCGAGCCCCATGTGCGGCGTGCCGCCGAGGGAGAGCTGGACGCAGCGGTATGTATCGTTGCCGGCCCTGTCCTCGAGGCTGCCGAGTGCCCACCAGTAGCCTGTGCCTTGAACGTAAATGGGTCCCCAATAATTATCATCGCCGTCACCATCGACCAGCATGCCGATGCCGCCGGCGAGGCTTCTCCCGTCGGCGTCCATATCCGCGCGGCGACCGAATCCTGCGCCCTGGGCCATGGCCGTGTAGTTGCCCCACCACTCGTCATAGAGGCCCTGAGCGTGGTAGCTGTCGTTGCCACTGACGTCCACCAACGCCCCGAAGCCGAGCGTTGACCCGAAGCCCTGGCCGGACCCCGGCAGCGTCAGGTATTCATCATTACCGGCCACGTCTATCAGAAGGGCAAGTCCCGCGTGTGCTGCGGCCTGTGTCCAGCTGGCGGACGCCGAATCGCAGCTGTAAACGTCGTCGCCATCGTAGTCCACGAGAATCCCCGAGCCATGCCAAGCGCAGGCCAGCCCCGATTGGCCGCTTGAATAGTCGTCGTCGCCGGAAAGGTCGAAGACGCCGCCAATCCCGAACAGTCCGCAGCAGAACTTGACGGCGCCCGAGCCGCCATCATACTTGTCGTTGCCCGCTATATCGATGATAGTGCCAATAGGGTTGCTGAAGGACATCGGAATTGCGTTCGGACCATCGTAGAAATCGTTGCCGCCGAGATCGACAATTAGCGAATACTGGCCGGGAACACGCAGGTCGCCGGTACCCAGCACGCAGGCGCTGCCGACTGAGGTGTGAAACTTGATGGTCTCGAAAGCCGTCGGGCCTATCTCGTGCTCGTCCAGCCAATTCCTGAGCTGATCGATCGCCTCGACAACGCCTGACAAGTAAGCCGCCGTGGCGGCCGAGAGCTGCGCCAAGTCCAGCCTATGCATCAGCTCAAACGCGTCTGCATCCGCATTCTGATAGTTCCACCATGGCTCGGTCACAAGGTCGTACAAGCTCGACCGGCTCACGGTGTCCAGGTCACCAACCGCTACGCCGAGGCTTTCGGCGAGGAACTCTTTGTCAAAAGCGGTCTCAAGCTCCAACGCTCCCTCGACCATCGCATCAGCAATTCTGGTCACGAAGACCTGAATCTCCTGAGGCAGTGTCTGCCAGTTCGCCTCGTCCTCAGGAGTGTCGAATATCATGTCCATTTGCTCTTTCGCGGTATCGGCCTGCTTAAAGGGCGCTTTTGCGCTCAGTTCTTGAGCTTCATATTCGAGGAGCTGGTAGCAGTAGGTCGCAATTGCCGCTGGGTCCCGGTGGTTCTCCAGTAGTGTGTCGCCGATCTCGCCGCACAAGCGCGGCACTTCCGTGATGTCACGGAAGAGATCATATACGGCGTTGAGGCGGAACTCGTGTCCGCCAAAGCGGTCCATTTCCTCGGTCGCGAATCCCAGCGGCTTGGCCCCGTGGCCGATGTTGGAGCACATATAGCTCCAGAGGTCATCGGGTACCTGAAGGCTGGACCTGTCATCCGGGGGGCGACTGTGATGGCCAAATGGCCAGGTGGCCGTGTCGAGCTCGCTGACCCATGCCCCGGTCTCTGACTCGAGCAGCACGGCATACCAGGTGTAAATGCCCGGCGGAAATGTGTCATTGAACGTTACTGTTTCTATCGGATAGCCGCTTATGGCGAAGCCAGCGGGCATACCCAAAAAGATGCCCTCAGCCACCTTGCTGTAAGACGGCCAGAAGAATAACTCGTCCCCAACGCCGACGGCTATGTATGCAAGGACATTCAAGCAGGGACAGGGATTGGATACACTTGCCGAGACCTGCATCGTGTCGCCCGCCAAATATGGCGTC
The DNA here is from genome assembly GCA_964480475.1 of uncultured bacterium. GTDB lineage: Bacteria > B130-G9 > B130-G9 > B130-G9 > B130-G9 > CAYZPW01. Next base: position 15,030 of record CAYZPW010000029.1, read on the forward strand.
ATGTCATCTTGCTCGTGGTTGAGGCTGAGCTCTATCGTCGGCGACAGCGCCTCTATCGCATCGATGACGTATTGCTCTCGCCCGGCGCGATACCCAAGCCGAACCGTTCTTATGACGCCCAGGCAGTCGATCACGTAGAACACCGGCACGTTGCCTTGAGCGTCCCCCTTGTATTCGGCCCAGCACTCGCCATTTGTGTCCATCGCAAGCGGGAAGGTCAGCCCGTGCTCGTCCCTGAACGCCGCCAAGTCCTCGAACGTCTCGTCGGCAGGGTCGATGTCAATACCCAGAACTACAACGTCTTCGTCCTTATACGGCTGATAAACGTTCTGCTCGTAGGCCGGCGCCGCAGTGCAGCATCGGCTGTCGGCCGTTTCGAGCAGAAACAGCACGACGATCTTGTCGCAATAGTCAGACAGGCCGACCGTCTGGTGGTCAATGCTCTCGACCGAAAAGTCCGGCGCCTCGTCCCCCTCCGCCAAGAACGCGTGAGCCAAAACCGGCGCGAGCAGCAAGACACACAACACAAAGAGCCCCATTGCCTTCGCTTTCATTCGTCTCTCCCTCCTGATTTGACGAGTATAAATGCCCTTACAGAACTCGAAAAACACTGAGCCCCAAATGCCTCGGATGCCCAGCCCCTCAACCCGCCTCATATTCCTGCATAACACGGAGTTCATCGCCGTTGAAGCGGCGCACTCCATTGTAGCATAGGTGGCGAGCGGGATGCAAATTAGATTTTGTCCCGGCGATTTGAGATTATCTGCCGTATATTGGCAATGATCGGCGGCGGCATTTGACGCCCCTATGGAAGCCAAGCTTTGGAGAACGTAAGAAAGTGCCTTTGAATATCAATGATGAACTCGAATCAGTCGCGAGGTCTCTCAACGAAAGCGGGATCGAATACGCACTCTGTGGAGGATTGGCGGTGGCCGTTCATGGATACCCGCGAGCCACTCAGGATATCGACATACTGATAAGAGAATCGGACTTGAATCAGGCAATAGCCGTTCTTGGCAAGAAGGGGTATTGTCTATCGGCGGGATTTCCTCCTTTCGATGTGGGAAAGGAATCGGAATCACGGATCTATCGCATCTCGAAGCGGAGCGGGGATGATCTCCTTACCATCGACCTGGTTCTCGTTTCTCCGATTATGGGGGACATTTGGGAGGGCCGGGAGACATTCCAGGTTGGCGATTACGAGATAACGGTCGTTTCTCTATCGCGATTGAAGAAGATGAAATGGCTTGCGGGAAGGCCGCAAGACCTTGTAGATTTAGAGCGACTTGAAGATTTCGAGCGAGATGACTAATCCAGACGACAAGAACATCAGCCGCGGGATTAGCCGGGATATGTCGAAAGAGGCGATTTCCCGTCGGCTCAGGATAGTCTCCGACCTTCGAATCCTCTGCCTCAAGCTGGGGCGGGCAGAGAAGGTGGAACGCGACCGAACCAGCCCCCAGCAATCGGAGCCACCGGGGCATTCCGCAGACGCGGATGCAGGGTGATTTCCATCGTCGTCACGCGTGTAAAGAGATGGGGGAACGCGATGATCGAAAAGCCCGGTGAGCTGTTCGGCAAATCTCGATTTCCGCGATGTAAATACTCGCCCCGAACTTGGTGATTGACGGTGAAGGCAGAAAGCCCGCTGCCGGTCAGCGCTAGTCCTTTTGCCCCTTTTTCCTTTTGTCCTTTTCTCCCCCTCAACCGGGCGCCTCGCCGTGTTGACGGAAAAGACCCACGCTACTATAGTTGTTCTGCAATTGATGCTTGCGTGCGGGCAGTTGGGTTTTTGCCTGACCAGCCCGGGCAATTGACAGCGTGCTGGCGTAGCTCAGTTCGGCTAGAGCACCTGACTGTGGATCAGGAGGTCTCGGGTTCAAGTCCCGACGCCAGTACTTCTGTGTATTCTTACTATGGTTCCAAGTTCTAACGGGGCTGAGATTAGAGATAGTCATGGACGAGAAAGACAAGCGGCCGAAGCCGAGGCTCGCGCGCGGTTTCCGTGATGTCATTGGCGCGGACCTCGTTGCCCGGTACAACATGATCGAGACGATCCGCAAGGTCTATGAGCTTTACGGCTTCATGCCGCTTGAGACGCCAACGGTCGAGTTCGCCGACATGCTCGGCAAGTTCATTCAGGACACGGGCCTCCCCGATGAGGGCATCTTCTCGTTCAAGGCCGACCAGCCAGACTGGCTTGCACTAAGATACGACCTCACGGCGCCTCTTTCACGCTTTGTTGCCCAGCACAAGGACCTGCCCAAGCCGTTCAGGCGCTATCAGATCGGCTCTGCGTTCCGCATCGAGAAGCCCGGCCCCGGCCGGTTCCGGGAGTTCATCCAGCTTGACATCGACACGGTGGGCAGCGCGAGCATGGCTGCTGACGCGGAGATATGCTGCGTCCTCTGCGACGCGTTTGACGCGCTCGGCCTCGATGGCATGTTCGTGGTCAGGGTCGGCGACCGACGCGTCCTGAATGGTGTGCTCCAGGCGGCGGGAGTTGATACGAAGGCTGACGGCGGCATCACCTCGACGCGGGTGATGCGCTGCATCGATAAGTTCGAGCGCCTCGGCCTGAGCGGCGTCGCGGAGCTCCTGAGGCAGGGCCGCATGGACGAATCGGGCGACTTCACGCAGGGAGCAGGTCTGACCCAGGCGCAGGCGGAGGTTGTTACAGAGTATCTGAAGGCGTCGGGAGAGAGCAGGAAAGAGGTCTGCGAGGCGCTGAGAGCGATCGTCGGCGAATCCGAGGAAGGGAGGAGCGGCGTCGATGAGCTGGTAGAGATTGACGAGTTCCTGACCGCGGCCGGTTATGACGAGCGAAAGGTTGTCTTCGATCCGACAATAGTCCGAGGACTGACATACTACACGGGGCCAGTCTATGAGGCGTCGCTTATCGAGCAGAATGGCCGCTTTTCAAGCAGTATCGCTGGGGGCGGGAGGTATGACAACCTCATCGAGCGTTTTACGGGCCAGAAGGTCCCCGCGACTGGCGCCTCAATTGGGCCTGATCGCTTGCTTGCGCTCCTGATTGGCCTTGGGAAGGTCTCGGAGTCGCTCTTGGCGCCGGTTCTTGTTACTCAGATGGACAGGGCCTGGGCGAAGGACTACCAAGCGATGACGTTCGAGCTCAGGCGCGCTGGTATCCCTGCGGAGCTCTTCCTGGGGAAGGCCAGCATTGGCAAGCAGCTGAAATACGCCGACCAGCGGAATATCCCTCTTGCGGTCATCGCTGGGGAGGACGAGTTTGCGAGCAAGACCGTCTCTATCAAGGACCTGCGCAGGGGCAAGCGGGTCGCGTCTGAAGTATCTGAGCGGTCGGAGTGGCTGAAGCACGAACAGACTCAGGAGACGGTTCCCCGTGGGCGGCTCGTCGAGCGCGTAATCGAGCTTCTGGCCAAGTATCCAGACGGCTAGGAGGGACCCCCATCCAGGACCGAATTGTGAGGAACGACAGTAAGGACAGCGGGCATCCGGATGAGCATCCGGTGCTCTACATTATGGGTCGGCCGGTGAAGAACCCGGTCGTCATCGACCACAGCCCCGATTGCCTGACGCTGGACAAGCTTGTTGCTGTCGCGCGGGGTGACGACGAGGGGCGGCTGGCGCGCGTCGTCACGGCAGAGGAGAGCCTCCGGCGGACCGAGCGAAGCGCGGCTATCATTCAGGAGGCGGTCGTCAAGGCTCAGAGCGAGTTTGCGTCTGCCTCGCCCGAGAGACGGCACTTATTCCTCATCTACGGCGTGAACACGGGCTTCGGCATCAATCGCGACAAGCCGGTAGAGTCCTACGCTGACTGCTGCAAGCTCTCCGAGAATATCCTTTTCAGCCATGCGACTGGCGTGGGGCCGCCGCTTGCGTCCGAGATTGTCCGCGCGACGATGCTGCTTCGCTTACGGACGTTCGCGCAGGGTCGGTCGGGCGTCAGACCCGAGTTGCTCGTTCTTCTCGCCGAGATGCTCAACCGCAAGGTTCATCCGATGGTCCCCTCTCAGGGGAGCGTTGGCTCGTCCGGCGACCTGTGCTCGCTTTCGCACCTGTCGCTCGTTCTCATCGGCGAGGGAAACGCTTGGGTTGAGCCTGATTACCCCGCCCGTACCCCACACACGTGGGACGACACGGTCGATGCGAGGCGCGGCCTGATGACAGGACGCGAGGCGCTGAGAGCGGTCGGGCTTGAGCCATTGGCCCCGCCGGAGGTCCCCAACGGCTCTATTGCGGCAGGAATGCGCTTGGCTCCCAAGGAAGGTCTGGCTCTGACCAATGGCGCGACGGTCGCGACTGCGATTGCCGCGCTCGCCACCTACGACGCAGGTCTGCTCTTGACCTCATCTAACCTCGCCGGGGTGATGACGCATCAGGCTATGGGTGGGATAACTCGCGCATTCGAGCCGTGCGTGCACGAGGCCAGGCGGCACAATGGTCAGAAGGCCGTCGCGGAGGAGCTCATGTCATTCATCAACAACCCCGACCCATCCGGACTCGACAATCGTGCGGCCGTCATGTTTCAGACGCAGGACGACTATGGCCTGCGAGCGATGCCTCAGGTGCACGGCGCGGCGCTGTCAGCGATATGGCACGCCCGGGGGGTGATCGAGGGGGAGATGAATGCCGTAACTGACAATCCCCTCGTCTTCTGCGAGTCGGAGGACCAGGGCCAAAAGCCCTACGACGAACGTGTGGGGCGTCAGGTGAGCCTGTGGCCCCTGTATTCCGCGGCCAACTTCCATGGGGAGCCGATAGGCCTCGTCGCGGACTACCTGAAACTCGCTGCTTCGGAACTTGCAAACATCTCCGAACGCCGGGTGCAGATGCTCTTGGACGTCAACAGAAACCGGGGCCTGCCCGCCAATCTCTCCGGGGGCAGAAGCGGCCTCGATAGCGGCTTCATGATCTTTCAATACACGGCCGCGAGCCTCGTCTCTGAGAACAAGGTGCTGTGCCATCCGGCGAGCTGCGATTCGATACCCACGTCGTCCGACGCGGAGGACCACGTGGCGATGGCCACGACCGCGGCGCGGCATCTGCGAACGGTCGTCCTGAATCTCGCGAACGTGCTGGCGATTGAGTTCATCTGCGCGACCCAGGCGCTAGCGTTTCGGACCTCTAAGCGCGGTCTGCTATTGACGCTCACGGGTGTGTCTGGATGGGGCGCCAATGACCTCGCCAAGCCCACGTCTCATGCCGCATTCCAGATGAGCGAACCATGTGGGGCAGCGACCGGAATGGTCCTGTCAGTCTCGCCATTTGTGGTTGACGACGGGGATTTCGCAGAACTCTCGCCCCACGTCAGGATTGAATCGGTCCGGAACCTCCTCGTGTCTGGCGGTCTGCTCCGCGCGGCCACAAAAAGGCTAGGCCGAAAGCCGTAGAACGGCCGGCCGAGAGGGGCTCTACGGTGCAACGTGGAGTTCAGGCCAGGGGTCGCTGGTTTGCCCCAGGGTGTCGGCCGCGACGACCTGGAGCTTGTATCGCCCCAGGGGTATGTCGGTCGGAATCTGAAACAGAGTTGAATAGATGCCGTCGCCAGCAAACGCATCCCCGGACAGGCCCTCGTCATTCAGGAACAGCCCTAGTGGCATGTTGTCAAACATGAGCTCTACCAGCTGGACCGCGTTGCCGTCGCCAAACGCCTGGGGCATCGCGACCACGTGTAAGGCGTGCCCAGGGCCCAGCATCTGCGAGTGCATGAATCCGCCCGCGAGTATCACCGGCGCCTGAGCCGACGCGTCGCTGGTCTGGAACCAGTGGGTGTCATCCCTCAGCCAGTTGCCGACAAAATCGCAAGCCGCGATCTCGAGGTCGTAGCGCGTGTTGGGAGCGAAGCCTCCGGAGGGGGCATAGGCTACTGACAGAAGGTGCTCAGCGTTGATGCGAGCGATCTCAGCCGACACACTGGCCCCGTTCACCGAAAGCTCCACCGTGCTCACGTCAACCCCAATTCCCGAATCGGTGAGCCTGAACGAAAGCGTGGTGTTGGGTGGGACTGTTGCACCCGTGTGGGGGCGCACATCAGAAAGGACGGGCGGGTCACTATCGCGAACGTAGTCTGAGAGGTAGTAGGCGCAGTTCTCGATTAGCTGGGTTCGCTGGCCCACGTCGTCTGATACGTATGGGACCGCGAACGTCATGTAAATGATCTGTCCACCGTCCGCCTCGATGGTGTTGTCGTCGAAGTATATGAGGCCCGGCTGGGAATAGCGCGACCAGTTGTAGAGCACGTTGCCATCTGCCGCGGGCACGCAGACATCCCTCGTTGCGAGGAATTCTCCATAGAACCCGACCGTGGACTCGAGCACGTGCGGGGTCGTCGCGAGAGTCGCTTCGGGGCTTCTGAGAATGAGTATGTCGCCGTAGTCGGCCTTCCACGAATCGATGTGCAGAACATACTGCTTCAGATCAGAGAGGGTCGTTGGATATTGCTGGCACGCGCTCCAGGCGAGGTCGCCTGCCTCTATCAGAAGCCGCCCGCCCGCGAGCACGTAATCGACGAGGCCCTCGTGGTACGCCGGCATCGGCTCGGATGCGTCGCCCAGGCAATAGACCACGATGTTGAACAGGGCGTCCGGTAGGTCCTCGCCAGGCGCGTGTGCGGTGACCACATATCCCGCGGCCTCGAGCGCCTCCAAGAAGACACCGGCGGAATCGCCGGAGTTGTCATCTATCAGCAGCACAGACCCCAGGGACGGGACGAGGGAGAACGTGAAATAGCCCTCCTCTGGAAGGGCAGCGTGATTAGGCGTCTTGGCAGCATCTGCGGCCTCGAGGCGATACCACACGCGGTCGCCCGGCGCAAGACCCGCCGCTGGAATCTCTCCCGAATACGCAGAGCCGCCGCCTGGTTCGAGGGTTACGGACGTCTCGTCCTGGTCGCCAAAATGGTAGTAGAGCTTCACGCTGTCGTCGTCCACGCCGAGGTTGTCCCGGACCATGCAGCGAATTTCAAACGACTCGCGGCTCGCCGGCTGGCTGCTGAGTGGGGTATGCTCGATCGTCGGTGCAAACGTGTCGGCTCGCACCCAGAAGCTGTGGACGCTGTCCGGGGCGCCGGGGGGGCTTGTGGACTGGGCCCCGGCGATGTTCTCCGCGTAGATGTAGTAGAACACTTGTGTGCCGTCGGGCTGGCCGGGGATGGTCGCAACATACTGATCGGGCAGCAGGCCGCGCTCCAGCGAGACGGAAGTGTAATCGTCGGCTGTTCGGGATGCGCCCTCGGTTTTGAAATGGAGAGCCATTTCCGCGAGCGGCAGCGTCGAGTGAATGAAGCAGCTTAGGTGGATTTCCTCGCCCGATTCCTCAGTGTCCGGCAGCGGCTCGAAATCGATCTGCGGGGACATCTCGCCAGGGTTGTAGAAGGACCTCAAGACCTCGTCCCACAGCGTGTCAGCCGTGAAATCGAGAAAGCCCCGGTCACCGTCGTAACGGTCGTCGTAGCTATGCTCGTCCGACTCAAAGTAGATCGAGAGCCCGTAGCAGTAGGGGAATCCGTCCCCGGCGCGATGGTGAAAGGCGAGCTCATCGTGCTCGGAAGCCGCCTCTTGTGCCGCGTCTGAGACCGTGTCCGAGATGTCCTGATGGTCTAGCGCTAGCATGAAGTCCTTGAAATCAACGTAAAACCAATAATCCTGCATTCTATAACTCGATATGTAGGCATCATGCACTTTGCTTTTGTTCTGCTCCATTGAGGCGATGAGCAGCTGAGCAAGCTTGTCGAGTGTTGCGATAAACCCGTCATCGAATCTGGTCACGTCTATCGCGGACAGGACGACGAAAGAATCGTCGCTCGGATATGGGTCCCCGTCGGTGTAAGATCGGTAGAAATAATCGACAATGTGAACGGCGAGCTCCTTTGGACTGAGGTCTGCGCCGGGGCTGAGCTGGCTCAAGAACGCGTAGTCCCACCCGTCCCAGGGTACCGATTCCTCCGATGCGATCAGGACTTGACAGAGGTCCTTGAGCTGATAGGCGACCTCGACCATCCCCATCAGGCAAGCGTCCATGCCGATTATGTCCAGCGTCCTTCCGGTGTTCTGCTCCAACGCGGTGAGGCCGGATTGGAGCTCCGAGATGTCCATCGCGTCGTAGCCGTCGTAGCAGATGCGCTTCGTCATCCGCCCGGCGGCGAGCTTTCTCCTCCAGCCATCACCATGGTCCCAAAGAACGAGCGCGAGACGCTCCGCGGGGTAGCTATCGATTGACCACTCAGAGAAGCGAAGCAGCGTCTCGGGCTCCGCGAGGTTGAGCTCTTCTAGCCCATCCCAATCGGTGTGGATGTCGCCGAGCGGAATCTGCTCCGAGACGAGCGCGCTATTCTGCGGGCCCAACGGATCATACTCGGCCTGATAGGCCCGCGTGTCGCTGTTGCCAATCTGGTCAACCAGAATCAGGACGTTCGCGTCAACCGACTCAATCGCCGCCTCAACCTCGTTGATGTCGTCGAGCGCACAGTCAGAGAGGCTGTTGTCGCCGCTCATGTATAAAATGAGCGTCCAGGCCTTTTCGTCGAGCGACAATGGGTCTGCTCCAAACACCATGCTCGTGGATGCGACTGTGAACAGCGCAAGAACAAGCAGTAAACATAACATTCTCAAGATTGTGCTCCCATCTATCCAATTCATCTCGCCGGTTACAACGCCTTGCCAACATAATATAACATAACTCAACGCGCCCAGTTGTGAAAACCCGCTATTTCCATTGTCGCAGGAGTGCCGACTCAAGAGCTTGTAGTACAGTCGCGATTTGTGCCGCAGGGGCGGTGTCTCAGACCCGCCCGCGACCTTGTAGGGGTGCCGCTTGCCGCACCCTTGATATACGTTCGGTTATATCAGAGGAGGGCGAAGACAAGCCACGTACCTACATGGATTCTCTTTCTCCTTCCCTCCTTTTTTTCGTTCTTGTCCGCGGAAGCTCCCAGCGAAGGAGGGTCCTCCCTTTTCCGCCCGGCGGAAACGCCTCAAATTGCTTGACAAAGGTTCCATGCACGGTTACTGTAGCGCTTCCGTCTGGCCTATAAAATTAGGAGGACTCTATGATGAGATGCAGAACTCTCACATCGACCTTGATCGTTGTCTTGGTCACATTTGCTTTTGCGTTCGCATTCTGCGAGCCGACGCAGAAGCTCGACGTGTTGTTGCGCCCGCTTCTTCAAACGCCCCGTCCCGAGCCAGCCCGCGTGGAGAGCCATCTAAAAGCCCACGGGATTGCTTTTTCTGTCGAGGCGGCTGAGCCGCGTGTCGGCGTCGTCCTGAAATCGACTGACGAATCCCGCGCCTTGGCGCTCGCTACTGAGGTTCGGCGCCTCGGAGGCGCTGTCGGGAGTGTGTTCGGCTCGTTCGTCACGGCGAGGCTGTCTGTTTGTGCTCTTTCGTCGCTCGAAGGCATCGATTCCCTTTTGTACGCTGAGGCGGCGCGGGTCTTGAAGCGGTCGCTGGACAAAAGCATCCCCGCCTCAAGGGGCGATCTGGCGAGCTGGGGCGTCAATCTGTCCCGCGGATACGACGGCGCCGGGGTCGTCGTAGGGGACGTCGATTCGGGCATCGACTGGACCCACCTTGATTTCCGCAACCACGACGGCAGCACGCGACTGATCTCGTTGTGGGATCAGACAGCGAGTGGCAGTCCACCTCCGGGATTCAGCTACGGCGCCGAGCTTACCGAATCCGACATCAACGCTGAGCTAGCCGGAGAGCCGTCAATCTGGACGCCGGGCCTCGACGAGGACGGCCATGGCACGCACGTGATGAGCATCGCGGCCGGAGGCGGCAGATGCGGCGCCGGTTTCTCAGGCGTCGCGCCCGCGGCGAGTATTGTCTTCACAAAGGTCTCATTCGGCTATGATTTCGGCACGGACAGAGTGCTTGACGGCGTCAACTACATCTTCCAGAAGGCCGAGAGCCTGGGCCTGCCTGCGGTCTTGAACCTATCTCTTGGTTACAACACCGGCAGCCACGACGGGACCTCGCTCGCGTGCCAGGCAATCGACGCGCTGACTGGGCCAGGCAGAATCATCGTCAACTCCGCCGGCAATTCCGCGTATTATGAGGACAGCTACGGCTACAGGTATTATACGCACGTCGGCTTCGAGGTTACCGATGACGAGCAGAAATTCGCTGCCTATGTGTCGTATTACTCGGACGAGGGCGTGATTGAGATATGGTATGAGCCGCCGGGCAATATCGAAGTCGCCTTAGGCGCCATCGACACTTGGTACGGAGGCGATGTCGAGCACGGGCCGTTCGTCGGACCGGGAGATTCTCTCACCAACGAGAGCCTCATGGATGTCGGGTCCGAGATAGCCCGCTACGACATCGACGCCACAGAGACCTCGAATCCCAACAACGGAGCGCGCCACATCGTCGTTCGGATCAGGCCGGGCTTTTGGTCTTCGCTGTTCTACGATTGGACTGTTACGGTGAAGGGCGACTGCTATTTCGATGCGTGGCCGGGCGAGGACGGCTACTTGTTGTTCCTGGACGAGCGGCCGGGCGTTGTAGCAGGCGACAGCAGGTCATCTATCACGTATCCCTCCTATGCCAAGCAGGTCATATCGGTCGGCTCATACGTCACCAAGAACGAATGGTACGACATATACGGCCAGAGACGGTCTGATCCCGGCGCTAGAATGGGCGCTATCTCGGATTTCAGCAGCCGCGGCCCCAGCAGGCGCCCCGACCTCACCGGGCCAAAGCCCGAGATAGTCGCGCCGGGCCAATACGTAGCAGGCGCGTTCTCGGCTCAAACTCACGCCATGGGCACATATTACTACAATCTTGAAAACGTCGTGCACGACTATTACTACTACATCGGCGCTGGGACCAGCATGTCCTCGCCGCACGTGGCCGGAGCGGTAGGGCTTCTGCTCCAAAACAATCCGGACCTGACGCCCGACGACGTTGACCAGATACTCGCGCAAAGCGCACTTGCCGACTCTTTCACTGGCGAAGTTCATAATGACATCTACGGCTATGGCAAGCTCGACATCCAGGGCGCTCTAAAGGTCATCGATCCTGGCGGCGCCAACACCCTCGGACTCGACGTGCAGGCCGATTATCCTATCTACGGACGAGGCGAGGTTTTGGAGATATACGCCCAGGCCGCCAGCAGGGGACCCGGAAGGAGCATAGATTTCGGGATGGCTGTCCTTCAGCCAGAAGGCTCACTGCTCTTCTTTCCGTTCTGGACGACCGATTACACCATGATGAACCTCTATCTGCCGACGGATTTTCTGGCTCGCGATTTTCTGGTGCTCAGCGGCGAAGTCCAGCCCAACTCAGCGCCCCTTTCAACGGGCGACAGCTACGTCGTGTACGCGGGATTCGCTGACCCTAGCACTGGGGCCATATTGGGAGACCTGTCGATCACGACGTTCGAGGTCGATATGTAGCCGCCGGACCCAGGCTTAAAGGACGTTAATGACGCAGATTCTGCTCGTTGTATTCGCATATTTTCTGGGGTCGGTATCGTTCGGCTATCTTATCGGCCTGCTATCTGGCAGGGACATCCGCAAGGTAGGCAGCGGCAACATCGGCGCGACCAACGTCATGCGGGCGGCGGGCAAGACGGCGGGCATCATCACCCTCGTGCTCGATACGGCAAAGGGCTACGTCGCAGTTTTTCTGGCCGAAGGCTTCTCAGGGCCCGACGAATCACTCCCCCTGATATGCGGCGTCGCGGCGCTGCTCGGACACTGCTTTCCTGTCTTCCTGAAGTTCAGAGGCGGCAAGGGCGTCGCGACAGGCCTCGGTGTCTTTCTGCGTCTCGCCCCGTTCTACATCATCTTCGCGCTGGGCGCGTTCCTGATCGTCCTCGCGATCACGGGGTTTGTCTCGGCGGGCTCGATAGCCGCTGCGGCAACGATGCCCATCGCCCTGTGGATAGGAGGCGCCTCGTCCGAGCGGGCCCTGCTGGCCGCTGCAATCGCCGCCCTGATCATCATCAAGCACCACAAAAACATCGCCCGCCTCGTAAAAGGCGAGGAAAGCAGGCTGGGCGCGAGTAGAGGCGGCTCGTGAGCCGTCTGGTCGCGATCTTGTAGGGGCGGTGTCTCAGACCCGCCCGCCTACATGAATCCCTGCGGATACGAGGCGTCTTATGCGACCGTCAATTCGAAAGGGCGGCTCGTGAGCCGCCCCTACAACGTCCTGCACCGAATCATGACCACCCCAATCCAATTGTCGTCGGATCAGGGTGGGTCAATTTTTGACCCACCCGCTAAGTGTCGGCTGATAATCGGCGATTCGGTCGAATCATACCGCTTACAAACCGTCGAAGTGGATCAGAATTGATCCACCCTGCCCTCGCCTCGCCGGGGCCAGAATCAGGCGCCTCGCGTGCGTAACGGCAGCCATATAGCCGCATATATGAGCCTTTCCCACAGACAAATCACACTAATGGCACGAAATATGCTTGAAATATGGGTGTAATTGGCAAGAAACGGTTAATCTAATCGTGCAACATAGGAGGCGCAAAAAATGCAGACCACAACACAACCGACAAACTTCGCCTTATTCGTAGCCCTTCTCCTCATAGCCACCCTGGTGGGCCTCCTCGGGGCCTACCTCGCCCCCGGCCAAGTCGTCGATGGCGACCTGACCTACTGGCGGTATGATGAGACCGACCAGCTTTCCTTTAGCACCTGCCTGTTTGAGGCTATCGAGGGTCGAGGTGTTGCAGCAGTAGGGCCAGAGCAAGTCTCCACATTCGACGGAGAGGGTTGGAGTTACTTCGCAGATTCAGTTGTATATCTTTCTAATGCAGTTCAGGGACCCGATGGGAAAATATGGTTCCGGGAAACACCGCAAAACCGAATCGGGTGTGGGTTCTGGGATGAAAATGGGGACACGCATCACACACAGTTTGGGGGCGGACTCAGCCAAGATGGTTGGGCGCTGGAGATGGAGCGTTGGCGGGGCAATTACGGTTTTATGTTCGGTGTGTTGCCCTTCGTCTCCGGTGGGTGGATTAATGCATACAGCTACTGCAAGCCCTCTTGCAGCAATATGGATGGGATAACTGGGTTTAATGGGCCGCCCGATCCGGAAAGCGATTATCGGGATTATTATGCCGTCTCTGTCTGCCGAGTTTCCGGTGATTATTTGCTCCTACTGTCATCGGGCCCTCCGAAGGTTGTCAACCTATTGGCGCGTCAAGAGAGTTGGATATTGGATGATTTCGATTCGCTATCTGTCTCTGGCGCATGCGTCGGCGGCAACTCATATTTCTGGATAGAAGTGCAGGAGCATAGGGGTGTTATTGGGCCCCTCAAACCAGTAGGGACGATGCAGGTTGACGCGGTGAATAGGACCGTCGAAGAGATTCCATGGCTGGATCGCATTCCTATCGCCGCGCTGGCATGGGATTGGCATGGGTTGTGGGTTTTTTGGGGCGGTTCATTCGGTGACAATGAACGGATGCCGTTAGGGGTGGCGTTCTGGTCGCTTCAGGATGCAACTCCCGACGTTTCCCGGCTGTTGCCGGACCAGGCAGGGTCGGACAGTGCTCGACCGGGCGGAGGGATTGGCCGCCTCATACCCTTCGGCATGCAGAGAATGGCCGTTGATAATGGACCTAGTCTTTGGTTTGCGACGGACGAGGCGGTAGTGAAGTGGAGTCCGGACCCGGACCTCATCCCAATGCCGTATGAGGCGAGGGTTGAGGCGCAGGCGAAGGAGGGCGGCTCAGTCGAGGTAGAGATAGAGTTCGACAACCTGCGCATCATCCGCAACGATGCGACGCTTCACTTGAAGATTGAGTACTTCGCCGAAGGGCAACAGGAGCCGCTGCCGGGCGCGCTGACATTCTACGTCTATCACGAGTTCCAGCCACAAGAGACATTCTACTACTCGTTCGAGTATGTGCCCGTCTTGCCTCCTTCAGATGATAGGATTCGATATTCGGTTTATACCACGGACATCGACCTCAACGCGCCTCCGACGGACGATCCGATCATCACCTCGAACGTCGCAACGGCGGAGGTGAGGCTGGATTAGAGTGACAGCACAATTGCTGTGGACGACGCACAAGTGATCGATTGCGACCGACCTAGTCGCAGTCCGAGGCGACATAAGTCCTGGCCTGAAATGCTAGGGCTGATGTGGACAAAGGCACTGCTCATGGCTATTGTCGATTATTGCAGGATGATGAAAATAACTTACGATCCGCGTGCAGACGCGGTGTATTTTCGCTTTGTGGAGGGTCCGCGGGAGGTGACGACGCTTCGCCTCACCGAGGACGTGGCCATCAACTACGATCCGCAGGGCGGAGTTGTTGGACTGGAGATACTCTCCGCGCGCGAGCATCTCAAGTTCAGCGCTAGCGAGCCAGAGCTGGAAGTGGAGAACCTCCGTCTTGCAGGCGGATAGAGGTTGTCATCCGAGAGCCGGATGGTGATATAGCTGACATAAGGCTTGGGCAGTCCTCCAAACGAACGAATAGCGTTGCTTTCGCGGAAGAAAAACCAGATGACAGCTGAACGAGTTCGAGTGCCCCCGATCAAGTGCCAGGGCATAAAGACGAAGCTCGTCAATTGGATAAAGCAGAATCTGCCGGAGAACGTTAATGGTACATACTTCGAGCCGTTTCTGGGTTCCGGCGTAGTCGGCTTCAACGTTCGACCGCAGAAGGCTCTTCTTTCAGATTCAAATCCGCACATAGTAACGTTCTACGATCAGGTCGCGAAAGAACGTATCACACCAGCGCTGGTATCAGAGTTCTTGAAGACCGAGGGGAGAAAACTCTCCGGGTCCGGGGCGGACTACTACTACGAAGTGAGGAAGAGATTCAACGCCGGACAGGACCCACTGGACTTCCTCTTTCTCTCCCGGTGTTGCTTTAACGGTCTTATCAGATTCAACAAGGACAGATTGTATAATGTCCCCTTTGGCCACAAACCCAACAGGTTCACCAGGTCATACATAACGAAGATATGCAATCAGGTGAAATGGGTCTCCCAGTTGATAAGGCGAAATGGCAGCTGGACAATTGCGTGTATGGACTTTAGAGAGGCGTTATCGCAGGCTGGACCGGATGATCTTATCTACTGCGATCCGCCTTACGTTGGCCGGCACGTGGACTACTTCGATTCATGGTCTGAGGCGGATGAGATAGAGCTGAATGCAACTCTGAGGAGGTCGGGAGCAAGATTCATTCTATCGACTTGGTATCAGAATAGATACAGAAGGAACAAGTGTGTCGATGATATCTGGTCCGATTTCCGAATGCTCACCAGACAACACTTCTATCATGTGGGGCCCAAAGAGACGAATCGGAACTCGATGACGGAGGCCCTGATCCTCAACTACGAGCCGGTAGCCACGAGCAACCAGCGTGTCACGAAAGTCGGGCAGATGGAGCTATTTGAATCCCCGGCCCAGCCCAAAGCGGCTGAGTTTCAATGCTGACTTGTGCCGGTCTGCTTCGCGCCCAGCCTGAGTTTCCTAGTTACTGAAAATGTGTAGTTCAGATGAGGCTTTCAGAGTGGGACTTGGATGCCGTTGGGTGTATTACCCCGCGATTAGTATCGCGGCGAGGCTTAAGGCTTCGGCGAGTCTGCTTTGTTTGGCTGAGAGACGGGTGACGGCGATGTGGTCTTCGTGGTTGGCCTCATAAAAAGGGGTAATACACCGAGCAAGAAACCCACTTCTGGGACTATTACATGCTTGTGCCCATGCTTCAGGGTGCCAGTCATTGGCCGAGCGATCCGCAAGACGTCCCGGCACTAATGGCCCTGTTTCCCAATTCGGCGGTTTGGCCAGTAGAATCGTTCATGTTTGAGTATAATCTGCTAATGGATATGTATGATCAGAACTGGGATGCTCTTGCTGGGGACTTACTTAGTCTCTTCGACTACTGCGGTGGCACAACGGACTGCAGTCATGTTTGGGGTGATGGCACCCCAGGGTCAGGGAATACCGATCAACGATGCCTGGACTGCCCTGGGGACGGGATTTAACACGGACTTGCGGCGGGCAGTCCGACATAAACAGGGAGGAATTGCAAAATGAGACATTGGCGGAATTCATTTATCCTGGCAGCCGTAGTTCTGTTGCGACTAGCTGCCCCCTTCTCCAATTGCGAAGTCGTGGATGGTGATCTCACGTTCTGGACGTCCGAGGACTCGCCGGCAATACACGAGGCATACTACGCATGTGGAGTCGCTCTACTTTACGGCACGATTCCGGTTGCCGACTTCGGAGGGCCCCTTTGCTGGTTCGACGGGGTTAGCTGGTGTGTTTCTGATGCCCATTGGAGTTATTTTTGGACGGACATGGGGGAGGGCCCTGACGGCAAGGTGTGGCTAAGTTCGTTTCACGATGTGTATAATGGCGTAGCATATCTGGATGATCCCGATTGCTTACACCTGCCCGACTGCAATTGGTGGGCATACGGAACTCTATGCCTGGACGTTGTCCATTGGCGAGATACATCCTATCTGGTGTTTGGCAATGACGTGCATGGGGGCGCGATTTACGCTGAGTATTGCAAGCCTTCGTGTGATGACTTAAACGCACTTGGGTATTTTGCAGGCGGGCTATCGGTGTTTAGTTGCTCTGTGTCCGGCGAGTATCTGGCTTTAGGCTTCTCCGGCCAGGGATTGAGGAGGGGCAATTGCCTGAAAATCACAGATCTTGTGAATGGCAAGACGTGGGACTTTTCCGATTTAGGGTGCCACGGTAAGACTCCCGGGTCCAGCGGCTATTTCTGGACTGCGAATGCCACGCCGGGCCTGACCCAGATAGACGCTGAGAATGAGAGATTGCTTGCTCTGAACTGGGCTTCGGGGATGTCGGTGGACAGCCTTCAGCCCGACTGCTGGGGCCTTTGGCTTCTCGCCCGGAGGGAGTGCGACGGCGATATATTAACCGGCTTCTGGTCATTTCACAGCCCGGAATTGGACCAATGGCGAATCCTACCCGTTCAGATAGGCAACTGGCTGTCCCCCCCCCCTGTTTCAGGCACATAACGACCAATCCTGCGCTAGCGGAGCTTTGGTTCACAACAAACAAGGCCGTCTGCCGATGGCGGCTGGAGGACATGCCCATGCCTTATGAGGCGCGGGTGGAGGCGCAGGCGAAGGAGGGAGGTGCGGTTGAGGTGGAGATAGAGTTCGACAACCTGCGCATCATAAGAAACGACGCCGAGCTTTGGCTGAAGATCGAGTACTTCCAAGAGGAAGAGACAGAGCCGATGCCGCTCTTCGAGTCTTATAGCGTCTATCACGAGTTTCAGCCGCAGGAGACTTTCCGCTACTCGTTCCAGTATGTTCCCATTGTGCTGCCGTCGATGGACAGGATACGTTATTCGGTTTACACGACGGACATCGACGTCAACGCGCCACCCACCGACAACGAGATCATCACCTCAAACGTCGCGATGGCGGAAGTGAGGCTGGATTAGCCCAGCGTAGTCCACAGAAGATCGATAGCGACCAACCTACTCGCAGTCCAAGGCGACATGAGTTTTGGAAGGTTGATCAATCCTCGCAAGAGAAGAACCGGCCTGAGTTTCCTAGTTAGAGAATTGCGTGGTGCTGGTGGGCTTTCTGGGGGGACTATTGAGAAGTGGGTGTGTATTGCCCTGCGATGAAGTTGCCGGTATGTTTAAGTCCAGGGCGAGTCTGCTTTGTTTGGCTGAGATTCGGGTTATGGCGATATGGTCTTTGTCGTTGGCCTTATAGAACAGGTAATAGACCAAGCAAGAAACCCAGAATCCCTCTGCGGGCCGGATTAGCACAGATAAACAGACCGTTGAATCAGCTAGAGCGGAAACTCAGGCTATGAAGCGGGTTCCGGTTGTCTATTCCAGCTCTTCAAGCTGCGCCTTGGCCAGTCGCGCCTCGCTGCAATCTGGGAAGCGCTTTGACACCTCCGTGAAGAATTCGGCGCCCTTTTGCGGCTCGTTAAGCCGCACGTGGCACATGCCGAGCCTCAGCAGCGTCTCCGGCGTTCTGTCGCTCTTGGGATAGTTGTCAAGTACTCGCGTGAACTCTGTTATGGCTTTCCTGTATTGCTCGGTTGCGAAAAAGGACTCGCCGATCCAATACTGGGCATCGTCGGCCGCGGAACTATTTGGATACGCGGCCAGGTAGTTTCTGAAGCCCATTACTGCGGAGTCGTAGCTGCTTCTGTTGTAGTCCTGCCTCGCTGCGGCAAAGATGCGCTTTCGCGACTTTTTCTCGGTTTTTCTGGAGCCCTTGCTGGGTAGGCTGCTGATAATGTCCTCGAGGTCGAGCACCGCCGAGCGCAGGGCTTCCTGCCGCTGGGAGAGGTCCTCGAACGTCATAAGGAGCTCGTCGAGGCGCTGGGCCAGCTCCTTGAGCTCCTGCGTTGTGGCGGCGTTATTGGCTCGCATCTGATCCGACATATTATCGACCTTCTGGCGGAGCAATTCGAGATCGGTTCTCATTTGCTCCTGATCTCTCTTGATGTCGATCACCAGCAAGTTCGTCTCGTCGGTCTTGGTGCTCAGAGTACGCACCTTATCGCTTGACGCGCACGAGGCCGTTCCCATACACAAAGCAAGAAGCAGAAGGAACCTCGTAAAGAGCCTGAGTCTTTCTCTACTCGTCGTGATACTCCTTTGCATTACTGTCACCTGCGGCCGCGCCATTTTCGACTAGCCCGGAACAGGAATCCCCGCAAAACTGAAGCTCCAATCGCAGAGTTGCCAAGTGTATAGCCGCATTAGGAACATTTACGGAGTGAGACACGTCTGTCTGTGAAAAGACGCCCCGCCATTAGCTGTCTCGGATTCGCCAGGGACTGGGCTGAGCGTTTTTGGCTACTGACGGTCTCTCCCTTTTCGCCTTTTTCCCTTTTTCCCTTTTCGCCCGTTTCCCCAATGGGGAAACTCCTTGCCCAGAGAGCTTCAGCAACTAGACAATAAGCACAAAATGTGCTCTGCGGTTCTTGGCCCACGCCGCCTCGTTGTGGCCAAGCGCGAGCGGCATTTCCTCACCGTAGCTTAACGTGCTCATTCGGTGTGGCTCAACCCCCATCTCGATCAGGTAGTCCTTTGCCGCCTTTGCACGCCGTTCACCCAGAGCGAGGTTATACTCGTTGCTGCCTCGCTCGTCGCAGTGGCCCTCGATAATAAGCGAAAGTCCACGTTCATCGAACATGAGGCAGGCGATTTGGGTGAGAATGAGCCGCGACCGGCTTTTGAGCTCATATCTATCGAAGTCGAAGTTGATGTCCTCAAACTCGATGGAACCGGCCTCGGCTGCTTCCGGCTCCGGCGCTGGTTTGACCTCCTCCGCCTGCGGTTCAGGGGCCGGCTCTTGAGCGGGCTGAATCTGGGCTTGTTGCTCATCCTGTTGGTCTTTTGCGGCCTGTTCCTTAACCCCGGGGCCACATGCACAGAAGCTCAGCAACGTCGCCGTGATTGCGAGAAAGGTTACCAATGTGCGGATCGAACGTCTTTGCATTTGAACACCCCTCAGTGAAGTTCTTATTCAAGGATATGACGCCGCCTATCGTAGTAACATCGCGCCACAGGGTCAAGCACAAGCTCAAGCACGGGTCTGACCTCAGATTGTGGGTAACTCATCTCAAGAGTCATATTCGCAAGAGTTGTGTCTCATCTTAATCTCCGCCCTGAAAGGGCGACACATGAGTAGCCCCACGTGTCAACGTGGGGTATTGAGACGCAAATTCCATCTAGTTTCTTCCCCCACCCGCCAATCGCAACGCGATTGGCGGGTGGGGGAGCATTTCTTGGTTGTCGCGCATTCCGATCCGTAGGCTGGCGCCTACGGCTACCGTTGTTATGCCCTTTCAGGGCATTGAGGCTCCAGAAAAACGATGCTCCGAACGTCCCCGTTCACCACAAATGGCTCACAAAACGCTGAATACATGCAATTGTGGGTCACACCCTTGTCAAGTTTTGCTCTCTCTCCACGATCAGACTGGGATGTTGTCTTGGGTCCTATTGCACCCCGTTGCGCCTGCAATCGGCAGAACAGGTTCATAAACAACCAATTGCGAGAATCACCAGTGAGCTGAAGAACATGATAGGACGCGGATCAAGTTGCGTCCTTCAAAGGCGCTTCCCTCTTTACGACGCTGACCCCACTCATAATGGCTTGATCGCCTCCCCTCATACTAATCTGATCATTGAGCCGGCGGTTCCGGACGTGGTGCGGGGAGGCGCAGACGCGCGGCCGCTCCCGCGCTCATCTAGTCAACTCCCACAAGAAAGCAAGGGGCAGAAACGCTCCGCCCCTTCGTGAAGCCGCGCTCTCACGCGGTCGGTATCAACCTATGACGTCAGCATTTCACTGAGCCGCCGAAGCCGGTGCACGATAAGCTAGGACCCAGTGCCGCCTTCAGCGCCTCAGCATCAAGCGTCAAAACTCTCGGCGCCTCGTAAACCTCATTCGTCTTCATTGTTATCTCCATTGTATTCATTGATTGGCAGTCGGAGACCGAAGGTCGGAGATTCGCCGAACGTCGGAGACTCCGCCGCACGGCGAGGCGAATTCGATCAATTTGAGGCCCATTGGCGACCTTGCAGACACAGGCCCGTGCACCGTCCATTTGCCGCTCGTCTCGATGTCAACCAGCCAATAGTTATAGGTTACGCCCGGCATCACCTTCCTATCGGTGAAACTGTATGACGCGCCGGAGGCTGGTGCGCCCTCGGCCGGTATGAACCCGCTAACCAGCTTGTAGTCCGTGCTGGGGCCTTCTGTCCTGAAGATGACAAACCCGGCGTTGTCGATCTCGGCGCCTGTCTCCCACGTCAGGATGATAGAACCATCGTGTGGATGCGCCTCAAAGGACGCCAGCTCGATGTATGTGCAGCCGTGATATTTATAGTGGTAGCCCATATCAACGGTGTTGGTGTCGAGAAAGGCGTTCACAGCGGTCGAGTACTCCGTGTTAGTTGGATCACAGAAGGGGTTGGAGCTCGGGTCTCCTGCGTCGATACATGGACTCCACTCCGAGGAAGCCCATTCCTTCCCGTCATTCTCCTGCTTTAGGAAATACCCGTCATAGTTCGTATGACCGCCCCTGGAACAGAACTGCGGGTTTTGACTGATATTGCCACCAGTGCCATCCAAATCCCCATCTTCGATGTTGCAATAGCTGACCCCAGATGTAATACCCACCAGATCATCGGCGTTGTTCCAGATTATGCACTCCCTTAGTGTGGGAGAGGAACTGACCGCTTTGACACCGAATTCTGCATTGCCTTCTAGCGTGCAGGAGCCTATCTCTGGCGAAGAGGAATCATCGCAATAGATACCTCCACCAGCTGTGTTGGCTGTGATGAGGTTGTTGAATATGGTCGGTGAGCAGCCTTGTTGTCCGGCGATTCCCCCACCGTAAATCGCGGAGTTGGCGGTGATGACATTGTCCTCGATCGTAGGGGAGCTATAGGCGTAGCAGTCGATGCCGCCACCACGCCAATCGGACGTGTTGTCTCTGACCATATTGTTGTGGATTGTCGGATGACTGTGTCTGTCAGCGTATATGCCGCCTCCGTGTCCGTACCCGGAATTGTACACGGAGTTCTGGCGAATAACGTTGTCCTTGATCGTTGGGGAGCTACTCCAGCACCATATCGCCCCACCTTGGCTAGCGGAGTTCTCGCTCATGATGTTGTTGGTGATAATCGCCGAGCTGTCGGTATGACAGCAGATGGCTCCACCACTGCCGTATGCTGAGTTGCTCGTGATACGACAGTTCGTGATTACTGGTGAGCTCTGCTTGCAGTAAACGCCACCTCCGTGACAGTCGATGTCGGGTCCAGTGGGCCCATTGGCCTGGCCGCCTGTCATCGTCAATCCCTCAATTGTCAAGGAGTCCACGCCATCGCAGTAAATCACGTGATAGGCGGCGTCCTCCGCATCGAGGATCGTAATGTCTCGGCTCTCGCCCAACAGCGAAACATAATCCTCCATGTAGAGCGGGAACGTCTCGCCGTTGTATGGGGCCGAGCCCGCATAGGTGCCGGCGGCGACATGGATGGTGACAGGTTCCTCCTCGCTGCCGGAAACAGTGTCAAGCGCGTGAGTGATTGTCTTCCATGGATTGGCCTCGCTGCCCTCGTTGCCGTCGTCCCCGTTGTTCCCATCGACATAAAAGCAATTGAGGGGAATGACCTTCCCTTCCTGGAGAAGCCTAAGGTAGGTCCGTGTGTTTGCCGGCCCTCTCTGCCCCCCGGCAAGATACATGTTCCCCGACAACAGAGCAGCCTCGGCCTCCAATGCGTGCTCGAGCCACTGGTCCGAGGGCTCCATTGTCCAAATGCGCTCTTCATTGACCTCGTAAACGTGCACGGCCGGGTCAAGAAGATAGTCACCGCTTTCCCATACCGAGTGCCCGGATTCGATGATATATATCCTATGTTCCGTGCTTACAAGGGTATAACTGTATTCCTCGCCGGCGGCCCCGGTGTCCCGGTCAGGGAGTTCTTCGCCGGACGACCAGCTCTCTTCCGCGGGGTCGTAAATGAGAAACTTTCCCGGCCAATCATAGAGCAGATAGACCTTCCCGTGCACTGCGGCAGCGTGCCCACGGCCGACCTCAACCGGTAGCTGAGGGCCGTTGCTCCATGTGTCACTGGCAGGATCATATATTTCCATAGTCTCGCAACTGCCGCTGTCACAACCAGAACTGGAGCCATCCTGACCACCCATCACATAGATCAACCCATCGAGAAGCGTCATTCCATACCGACCTCGTGCTTGCTGCATAGGTTGTCCCTGCGTCCAGCTATCAGTGTCCGGATGATATATGTTCAGTTCAGTTGTCACCGACGCGATGCATGGATTACCCTTCCAGCCACCAGGAAGGTATATTTTGCCGTCGAGGGCAACGCCCCGAAGCCCTGTAAACAGCCCCGGTAACGGTGACAAGCTTGTCCAGGTGTCAGTGCTGGGGTCGTAAACCTCGTTTGCCGTGGTGGAGCTACAGATGCCAACCTGTCCCCCAAAGGCATATAATAGGCCGTCAGCAGCGACGACGGCCGGCTCATATCGCCCGGTGGGCATCTCGGCCTTGTTCGACCACTCCATTGTTTCCGAGGCGCCCAGGGACCGATTCGGCAGTCCCACCACGCCGGCTAACATGATCGCGACCATCGTGAACGCGGTGGCGAGCGCCAATCTCATCTCTCTTCCGAAACTCATCTCCT
>CAYZPW010000030.1:0-2178 GCA_964480475.1 uncultured bacterium
AGATACTCAAGCGCCCGTGACTCGTGGTTAAAGCCGCTTTTCAAGTTGGATGGGGACCGTCTGGTGCTGACAAACGTGCCGACGCCCAGGACCAAGGCTACACCTGTTCGGTCCGAGAGGAGGCTCACGTCCAGACAGTGGCTCAACAGGAACTCCATAATCTACCATTTTGTTAGAAAGAGGCTCAAACGCATTTCGTGGTTGAACAACGCCGCGATCAGGATGGGACTGGCACAGGAAGAAGTGCGACCAAAAACGGTTCACAGAAAGGCAAAAGGCGTCGAGATCACATCGATTCCGCCGCATCTACAGATATACCAAGACCCGTCCCCGCCGGAGATAGAAAAGGCCTGGACAATCACTGAGGCGCTGCTGCGTGAGCTAATGCGACAGGTTGAGGCGACGGGCGCACGCCTCATGATTCTGTATGCGCCGATCAAGGGCAGGGTACAATTTGAGGAATGGGCTGAGGCGATCAAGCGTGAGTACGGGCTAACGGACCTTGATAAGGCGAGTAGGGACCTGGAGTTCTTATGCAACAGCCTCTCTCTTCCATACATTGACCCGACAGGTCGCCTCCGGGATGAGATGAAGCGAACCGGCGAACGACAATACTACGAAAGGGACGGCCACTGGAATGTTAGGGGAAATGAGACCGTGGCCAAGGTTCTCATCGAGTACATCGAAGCCGACATCCTGAGCGACCGGTCGAGTTCTCGAACGTCTGTTGATGGTTCAGATAAATGAATCGGCGATTCCAAATGGCTGAGAAAGAACTTGAGATTATGGGGAGGGGTCGTCCCAAGGTCAGCATAGTCATTCCGGTTCACAATGGAGAGGACTTTGTTGCGGACGCAATCGAGAGCGCGCTTTCACAGACGTTGGAGCCGTTGGAGGTGATCGTCGTCGATGACGGCTCAACAGACGGAACAGCGAACATTCTTAAGCGATACGAAGACAGAATCGCCATCGTATCCCAGGAGAATCAAGGCCCAAGCGCCGCAAGGAATAAAGGTATCAAGATGTCTCGCGGCGAATACGTCTCCTTTATCGACTCGGATGACTTCATCGTCGCTGAGAAGTCAGCGCAGCAGTCCCAGATACTCGACAGACATCCTGAGGTTGGGTTGTGCTACGGCATTTGTCGGGCGATCGATGGTCGGGACGGGAGTGTGATCAAGACGACGCGCCCGAGGGATGGCCCCTCGGACAGAAGCAAGGCGCCATTCCCGCCTTACTATCCGACGCTGGCCTTCATGGTCAGGCGCGAGTGGCTTGACAAGGTCGGAGGCTACGACGAGGGCATACGACGGTCTGAGGATACTGATTTGAGGTTCAAGCTCTGGGCTGCGGGCTGCGTTTTCATGTCCCATACCGACCTCGTGGGGACTTACAGGATTCACGTTGGGAGTTTGTCTGGCGACCCTGTTACGCATTGGCACTTGCACCTGAAGATGGTCGAGCGCCACGTCGAGGCCATGGGCGAGAGCATGTCTGCAAGGGCCAGGGATGAACACCTAGGGTTCACGTGGCTGCGAATTGCCTGCGGACATATCGCTCAGAAGAGCGCGCCTGAGGCCGCGGCAGCGCTCAGGAATGCTCTCTCCTACGATCGGTCGCTCCTCTCCACCTATAACAATTGGGACTTGGTCATCTACCACGCCAACCCGGCGTTTCCGGCGCTGCACCAAAGCTGGGCTCCCAGCCTGTCAGAGATGTGGGACAGGATTGTGTTGATACTTGAGCACGACGAGTCTAAGCCCAGAATGCAGCTTTCGGATAGAGGCAGGTCGTCGGAAAGGGCGGCGCTTGCTCACGCAATGTATCGACGCGCGTTTGCCGACGGTAAGGGCTTCAGGGCCCGTAAGCTCTTCGTGCAGTTCCTCATGATCACGAAAGGCAGGCTGCCGAAAGACGCGCCCTCGCGCTATGCTATCCAAATTGCGATAGGACCGTTGCTGACGAAGTTGACCGTTAAGCTTCAACGGCTGATACGGGGCCTGAAGAAGTGACGGCGGCGGCAAGGCCGGCAGGATAGTCAAACCACGAATGAACACGCATTAGGACGAATGAATTGACTCATGCACAAGGCTCCCTCCGCGATCCGCAATCCGCGATCCGCGATCCGCAATCCTGAAGTCAGCATTATCATTATAGTCAAACCACGAATGAACACGA
>CAYZPW010000030.1:2278-35370 GCA_964480475.1 uncultured bacterium
TAGGACGAATGAATTGACTCATGCACAAGGCTCCCTCCGCAATCCGCAATCCTGAAGTCAGCATTATCATTATAGTCAAACCACGAATGAACACGAATTAGGACGAATGAATTGACTCATGCACAAGGCTCCCTCCGCAATCCGCAATCCTGAGGTCAGTATTATCATTCCCGTTTACAATGACGAGGAATGTATTGGCAGGGCGATCAAAAGCGCCCTCGGGCAGACCCTCGCCGCCGTCGAGGTTGTCGTTGTCGATGACGGCTCGACCGACGGGACGCCTGATATTATCAGGCAATTTGAAGGTCGGATAATCTCACTCAGGCAAGACAATTGCGGCACTGTGGCGGTGGTGCGCAACGCGGGGGTCGCTGCGAGCCACGGTCGCTACTTGTGCTTTCTCGATTCTGACGACACTTTCTTACCGGAAAGGGCTGAGATTCAGGCCAGATTCCTTGATCAGCATCCCGATATCGGACTGTGCTACGGCGGCTGGCTGGAGGTTGACCTTGAGAGTGGGGATGTGCTCAGAGATTACTCGCTCGCTCGGCCTGACCGGCGCCTCGTCTCGGATGTCTTCCCGCCTCCGTTCCCTGTCTTTGCGGCCCTGGTTCGACGGCAGTGGTTCGAGCGGGTTGGCGGCTTCGACGAGCGGTTCAAATGCGTTGAGGATTCCGTTTTGTGGCGGCGTCTTTGGGCCGAGGGCTGCACCTTCAAACGGACTAAGGGGGCCGTAGCCTGCCGAGGGGTCAGGCCTGAAAGCAAGTCGAAGAACGTCCCTAGACATTCGACGTTCGCCATCTGCGCGTTCAGAATGCACTTCGCCAGAATGGGGGCCAGGGTGGACCGCGAGACCAGGGTCTGGAAGCTTACCGGTGAGTGGCTTAGACAGGCTGGGTATCATTTCGCTCGAGGCGAGGATGAGCTTGTCCAGAACGCGTTTCGGCAGGGCTTCAGGTATAACCCAGGGATGCTCTGCGAGCCCGCCAACTGGGCGCGACTTTATGCACAGCTGGAGCTGTCGGCCCCGGACGGCCAGATAACAAACGTGAAGCGCTTTCCCGATCTCTTCGTGCAGCTCGTGGAGGCGGCCCTAGGCGCTATGGGTCAGAGCGCTGACCGTGTTGCACCACGGGACCGCCGGGCCGTGAAGTCGGCCTTGGCCTACGCTCTGTCGGTGCAGGCCTATCTGAAGGGCAACCTGCTGGAAACGTTGAGATGGGGCATCAAAGCCCTCTTGGTTGGCAGAGGTAAGCTTCCGGCGGGCGTTGACTGGCCACTCATCAGGAGGGGACTGCGTCGTATCCGCTATCGGTTTGCATCGATTGTCGCGCTCGGTTTGCGTCGGCTTTCGCGTAGGATAAAGCCCCGAGGGCAGCGGGATAATGACTGACGCCCAAAGAGACAGTGCCGCTCCCAGCTCTCCGCTTGTGAGCATTATTATCCCTGTTCACAACGACGAGACGAGCATTTCGAGGGCGATCGACTCTGCTCTTGCTCAGACGCTTCCTGACGTCGAGGTGATCGTTGTCGATGACGGTTCCACGGACGGCACGCCGGAGGTCCTGCACAGATACGAAGGGAAGGTCACATTGGTCAGACAGGAGAATCAAGGGGTCAGCGCCGCGCGAAACGCGGGCATTAGGGTCGCGCGAGGCAAGTATTTGTGCTTCTTGGATTCAGACGATACATTCATGCCCGAAAAGGCTGAAAAGCAGTCAGCTTTCATGGAGAACTACCCTGATGTGGCTGTTACGTATTGCGGATGGCTGGACATAGACCTTTCGGACGGCAAGTTGCTGAGGGACTTCTCGCGTGCGCGCCCTGAACGTGACTCCGAAACCAGCCCCTTTCCGCCCGACTTCCCGCCGATTGCAGGGCTTGTCCGGGCAGACCAGGCGCGGAGGGTTGGCGGCTTTGACGAGGAGTTGCGGAGTGTTGAGGACACGCATTTTTGGTGGAAGCTCTGGGCCGAAGGATGCGTTTTCAGGCGCGTAAGCGGTGCCCTGGCGCGTCGCGAGGTGAAGCCTTCGAGCAAATCAAAGAACGTGCCCAGGCACTCCACGTATGCGATTCTGGCTGCTCGCAAGCACTTCGCCAGAATGGGGCCTCGTGCGTCCCGCAAGGTCCGTATCCGGAGGTTGGCGGGGACCTGGATGAAGCAGGCGGGACACCATCTCAGTCTGGGGCAAGACGATTCCGCGAAGGAGGCCATCCAGAACGCGTTGAGATATGATCGCCGCTTGCTGCACGAACCCGCAAACTGGGCGCCGCTTTTGAGGCAGCTTGGCCTGAGATACCCGCTCGGGACAGGACCTGGCATAACGGACTATAGGGCGACTTGGCGGAGGCTCCGGTCGATAGCGCGTGGCGTGTCCAGGGCCGGGCACCCTGTCACCGGCGCCGATCATCGGGCAGAGCGCTGCGCCTTGGCGTATGCCCTGTCGCGGCAGGCGATGTTTGCTGGCAGATACCTTCGGATGCTCAAGTGGTTCCTAGTGTCGCTTTCAATCAGCAGGGGGCGGCTGCCAACCGGCGTTGACATTCGATTTGTGCCCAATGTCTTCGGTCGCGTGCTGTCCAGGCTATCGGCGCTCTTCTCGCGTCCATTAACCCCCATCTTCAGATGGGGGATTCGGGTCGGTCAGCCCCCTCCCCTTCATCCTCCTCAGATGAGGCTTGAAGAGAGGGAGGAGGAAGGGCCTCGGCGTTCTCAAACCACCCGACTGAAGTCGGGTGCTAATGTAATGAGAGCCAGCCGACCCAAGGTCAGTATCGTCATCCCCGTCTATAATGACGAGACCTATGTTGCCGATGCGATCGAGAGCGCGCTCGCGCAGGAGTATTCGGATATCGAAGTAATCGTAGTCGATGACGGTTCCACCGACAGGACCCCGGATATTCTCAAGCGATATGAGGGAAAGATTGCTGTGGTCACGCAGGAGAACCAAGGCGCGGGAGGTTCACGAAACACCGGGATACGCGCGAGCCGGGGCGAGTATTTGTCTTTTCTCGACTCCGACGATCTGTTCATGCCAGAAAAGTCCGGGATTCAAGCTGAGCTTCTGGACAAGCATCCGGAAGTTGGCCTCGTTTACGGCGTGTGCCGTGCAATAGCCGAGAGAGATGGCAGCGTAGTCAAGATGACGAGAGTTGAGCGATCGGCTCGCGACAGGAGCAAGGGTCCTTTTCCGCCGACCTATCCGACGCCGTCGTTCATGGTGCGGCGCGAGTGGCTTGAGAGGGTGGGTGGTTTTGATGGACAGATGAGGTGGGCCATGGATACTGACCTGCGCTTCAAGCTCTGGGCCGCCGGTTGCGTGTTCATGCCGCACAGGGATGTTGTGACCTCTTACAGGATCAGGACAGGAGGTCTTTCCGGCAGTCCAGCAGAGCAAGCGAAAATGCACATCAGGGCCCTTAAGAGGCACTTCGAGGCGATGGCTGACGACATCCCTGAGAGCGTCCGCAAAGAACATCTGGCGATGACTTGGCTGAGAACTGGCTGCGGACATGCAATAGACGGGGACACAGGCAGGGCTCAGGAAACATTCAGGACTGCCCTGAAGTCTGATCCGGCCCTCTTTGAGCGATACGAAAGCTGGGCGCTGGTTCTGTATTACTTCGACCTCACGTTCCCGCTGCCCGACCCTAACTGGTCCCCACGATTCTCAGAAGTCTGGGAGAAGGTATCCTCGTTGACAGGCCGTGATGACGTGGAGCCTGAGCTTCGACTCACCCACGCCAAAAGGGCTAAAGCGGCCGCGCTGGCCTTCGCGTTTTCTAGGCGAGCGTTTCTCAATCAGCGAGGGTTTGCTGCCAGATGGTGGTTCCTGCGCGCCTTGTGCTTTCTTTGCGGAAAGCTTCCCCCGGATGCGAGGATAAGACACATCCTTCAGACCCTCGTTGGCCCGTGGTTGACGCGACTTATCGTTCTGGTTGTTCCCACACTGCTGAAGCTGAAGCCCAGGTGAATTGTGCGTAGCGTCAGGGTCCTTATTCGAGAGCAAGGTCTCGCTCAAATCGTGCCGCAATGAGAACACTCGTGGCCAGTTCTCTGCATTCTGTCGATGACCCTCGGGTCTTTCACAAAGAGGCAGTCTCGCTGGCGAAACGATACGATGTTCATGTCGTCGCCGCCTGCGCACCGGCGGGCGATACTGAGACGACAACAAGAGGTGTCCGGCTGCATCCATTTGAGCGGAAAGGCGGCAAGCTCCTCGGGATGGTGAGTGCGCACAGGCAGATTCACAAGTGCTTTCGTGAGGTCCGGCCTGACGTTTTCCACTTCCACGATCCGGACCTCGTGCCGCTGGGCCTTTGGCTGGCATTCGTGGGCAAATGCAAGGTAGTCTATGACGTCCATGAGGATGTGCAGAAGACGCTCGTCAAGAAGCGCTGGCTCCCCGATCCGCTGAAAAAGCCGTTGGCCTGGCTGTTCGGCAAGCTGGAGATGATAGCAGTTCGCCGATTCGACGCAGTCATCGTGGCCGAGCCTTACGCAATGAGAAGATTCACAACCCCCAATGCGGTCCTCATCAGGAACTACTTCCCGCTGTTTCCGGACAGGCCGCGGCACGTATTCGACGGGAGCCGTCCCTTGCGGCTCATCTACGTCGGGAGTCTCACGAAGATGAGAGGCGTATCGAGTCTTGTTGAGGCGCTGGACTACATCAAGACGCCGGCGGAGCTGTTGCTCGTCGGCACGTTCCACAGTGACGGTTTCAAAGAGACGGTGCTCGCCGGCCGGCCCAATGTGCGCTATCTGGGCTGGGCGCCGCTCGACAAGGTCTTTGATTACCTGCACGACGCGGACATCGGCATGAACTGCGTCTTGCCGGCGCCGAGCCACGACGAGATGCTGGGCACAAAGGTCTTCGATTACATGGCCGCACGGCTTCCGATCGTAACATCCAACTTCTCGGTCTGGCCGGAGATGATCGAGAAGGCGGGCTGCGGCCTCTGCGTCGATCCGAAAGACCCAAAGGCGATTGCCGGGGCTGTTGACGAACTCGCCGGCGACCCTGAGCGCCTCGCCTCGATGGCCGAGCTCGGGCGTCGGCTATTTGAGGAGAAATACAACTGGTCGATCGAGGAGGAGAAGCTCTTTGAGGTGTATTCGAGGTTGGAGAGGGGAAAGGGGAGAAAGGGAGAAACGGAGAAAGGGACAAAGGGGAAGGTTCAATCCGCAATCCGCAATCCGCAATCCGCAATCCGCAATCCGATTGTGTCGGTTGTGATTCCGATGCGGAACGAGCAGGAGTGCATCGAGGCGAACCTGATAGCTCTTGCCGCCAACGATCTACCGAAAGAGAAGTTCGAGGTCATCGTCGTTGATGGGATGAGCGAGGATGGCTCGGCCGAGCGCGCCGAGGCGCTGCTTCAAAAGATGGGGAACGGTCGGGTTCTCAAAAACTCCCGTCGGATCACGCCGGTTGCGCTTAACATGGGTGTTGAGGCGGCGCGAGGGGACATAATCATCATTCTTGGGGCCCACAGTGCAGTTTTCCCGGATTTTCTCACGAAGAGCCTCGAGGTGCTTGAGCGGACGGCAGCTGATTGCGTCGGCGGGACCCTGATTCACGCAAGTTCCGATACGCTCTTGGCGAATGTGATCAACGTCGCGCATAACTGTCCGTTCGGCTCGGGCGGGGCGGGCTTCAGATACAGCGACAAGCCGGGCTACGTCAACACCGTGCCGTTCGGCGCTTACAGGCGCGAGGTCTTCGAGAAGATCGGCGGATTTGACGAGGCGCTTTACAAAGGCCAGGACGCGGAATTCAACTTTCGTATGGTCGAAAGCGGCCTCAAGATCTACTACTCGCCTGAGATAAGGACGCGCTACTTCAGCAGGTCCTCGCTTCGCAGGCTTTTCAGGCAGTTCGTGGCAATGGGCTGGTCAAAGGTCTTCGTCTTCTACCTGCACCCTCGGCTGCTGCGGGCCTATTACTACTTGCCGCTTCTGTTCACTATCGCAGTCCTTGCCGTCCTGGTGCGCCTCTTCTGGGCCTCAAGCGCGGAAACGCTCGTCTATGTTGCGTCCGCGCTGGCCTACGTGCTGCTATCAATAGGCTCTGGCCTTGTCTTCGCTCGCCGGAAAGGGATTGAGCTTCAGAACAGACAGGGGGCGGCCGCGCTGTTTCCAATCTGCTTCTTGCTGATGCACTTCGGATACGGCCTTGGGATAATCAAGGGGCTAGCCCAGCTGGCTCTTCCCTTCGGGAAAGGGGCAAAAGGGCGAAGAGGCGAAAGGGCGAAAAGGGCACAGTAGCGCAATCGGGCGAAAGGGCGAAGAGGGGAAAAGGCGAACAGGCGACAGAGGGTGTAGGGGCGTGGTCTTTGACCCGCCCGTACGGTGAAAAGGGGCTGTAGGCAAAAAAAGGCAAAAAGGGGCACGCCTTGAAGGACATGCCCCTCAGAGATTACGGGTCTATTTCCGGGCTTGACGTGGCGTTGGCCAGACTACTTCATTCCCTTGCGTCCGCCAGGTCTGTCGCCCATCGGTCCATCGGGCCCGCCGCGATGGCCCTTGCGCATTCTCTCGCCTGCGATGTGTTCCTTGATGCGCTGGAGCTTTCTCATCCACTTGCCGTGGAAGACCATGAACTTCGCCTGTTGCGTCACCGAGAGCTTCGCGAGGATCGCATCCCTTGTCTTTGTCTCACTCGCCTTCATCTTGTCGCGGGCTGAAGTGCACTCTGCGATCCACTTCTTGAGCTTCTTTTCGCTGGGGTTGTCCGTGGCCAATTCGTGCTTGATCTCGCGCATCGCCTCTCGCATCACCTTCTGGTGCGCTTCTTTGGCCTTCTTCTCCTTCTCGATGATCAGGGAGACGTCAATCGCCTGCTCCTTCGAGAGGTCGAGCGCCTTTGTCAGCTCCATCAGATAGACGGTGGCAAGAAGCTCCTTTATCTCGTCTCTCTTGCCCTTGCCCTTGCCTGGGCCATCGTCCCCGAAGAACCCGAAGCCCGCGCCCGGCTGTGCGAACGCCGTCCCAACAAGAAACAGCGAACAGACTGCTATTGCCAGCATCCGTGTGCTCTTGGTTGTCATCATCACATTTTCCTCCTGTCCTAGTTTTGTGTTGTTTGACCAAGCGGTCTCTTCCATTCACTTGCCAGTTAGCTAACTTCCATTTTCACTTGCGTCAAACACTGCTTGTATTGCGGATTCCATCTCTTCTCTTGATGCATCAAGGATGTCAGAGTAATAGCCGCCATTGACGGTCCAGGCGTCGTAGTATTGATGTATCTGCCGATCTATCGCCTCGAGGTCCACCTCGCCCAGGTCAGCCTCCTGCGCAATAGCATCAAGGGTTGTATCAGCATCGGATTCGTCTAGATACTCGCCATTTTGCTCTGCAAGTATCTGATCGACGCCTGTCATCAAGGACGCTATCTGGTCGTCGGCTTGCCGAGGCGCCTCACCGTCGTCCATCCGCAATCTATGAAGCAGCGAGTCTCCAGATGCAAGCTGTTCCTTTGAGCTTTGAAACCATACAAGAGAAAGGACCAAAGCAAACACCACGACGAGTGTTGATGCCAGGGCGAATACCAGCCTGGGCTGCGGTCTGAGCACGGGTCTGAGGAACTCCGCTATCTTTGAGACTAGGCTCTCACGAGTATGCTTTGCCATCTCTGCGCGAAGCCTGGCCAACGTTTTCTTCTCAATCGGGTCCCACTCGGCATCCCCGATCTGCTCGACATTAACCCTTAGCGCCTCGTGCAGGAGCCTCGCGTCCTCGAGTTCTTGCTTGCAGCCACTGCACGTCGAGATGTGCTTCTCAAGCTCGTTGCGCAACGACCCGGAAAGCGAGCCTAGCAGGTATTCGTCGATGAGTTCAGTGGACTTCCTGCAATTCACGATAATCACCTATTTGTAATCCTTTAAGTATTCGCGAAGCTTCTGCATCGCGAAGTGAAAATTGGCCTTGGCCGCGCCCTCGGAGCAGCCAAGCGTCCTCGCCACAGTGGCGTAATCCATGCCGTCATAAATCCGCATTACTAGCACCGCCCGCTGTCTGGGTGGGACCTTTTGTATCGCAGCGCGGGTCGCCTCCTGTAGGAAGACCGCATCCTTGTTATCGTTTCCCGCAGACGGCATCGACTCCCACTGGGACGGCTCAAGCTGCGTCTCCCGCCGAGAGCTCTGCGACTTCAAGTGATTCAGGGACATATTCACCGCAATCCTATGTGCCCAGGTATGGAAACTCGAGCGATGATTGAATGATGACAGTCTCCTGTAGATCTTGAGAAACACATCCTGCAACAGCTCCTGGGCGCTGTCCTTGTCACCGACAATCCTGGCGATTGTGCCAAAAAGCGCCCTGCCGAACCGCTTAAACAGCTCCTCAAACGCCTCGTTATCGCCATCCTGTGCCCTCTTTACTGTCTCTTCTACGTTGCTGTCATTCAGCTCTGCCATGT
Organism: uncultured bacterium; assembly: GCA_964480475.1. Taxonomy (GTDB): domain Bacteria; phylum B130-G9; class B130-G9; order B130-G9; family B130-G9; genus CAYZPW01. The sequence continues at coordinate 10,705 of CAYZPW010000030.1, forward strand.
CAGTTTCGTGTCCACGTCTGTTTGTATAGACAGCCCTTGTTCGACAATAGTTTAACAGCTGCCAGGTGTAGAAGGATGAAGGATGAAGGCGGAAGGATGAAGGCGGAAGGATGAAGGATGAAGGATGAAGGCGGAAGGATGAAGGCGGAAGGATGAAGGATGAAGGCAGAAGGATGAAGGATGAAGGCGGAAGGATGAAGGATGAAGGCGGCAAAGCTCCTCTGACGAATGACTCATCCTTTATCTTTCATCCTTCCGGAGATCACTCGTAGCGCAGCGCGTCGATAGGATCGAGCAGCGCGGCGCGGCGGGCGGGATAGAAGCCGAAGAAGATACCGACCGCCGTTGAGACTGAAAGGGCAAGAACAACGCTGGACGCTTTGATCACGGTTCCGAACTCTGACAGACGAGCAATGGCCTCTGCGCCGCCGACTCCTGCGAGCACGCCAAGCAGGCCGCCAAGTCCGCTCATCACGATGGCCTCGAGCAAGAACTGGGTGAGGATGTCCCTGTCCTTGGCGCCAATGGCCTTTCTAATGCCGATCTCCCGAGTTCGCTCGGTTACGGTCACAAGCATGATGTTCATGATGCCAATGCCCCCGACCAAGAGAGATATCCCGGCCACCGCACCGAGCAGAATCGTGAACGTCTGAGTGACGTCGGATGCGGCCTCAGCCATCTCTGCAAGGTTGCGGATGTGGAAATCGTCGTCCGCTTCAGATTGGATGCGATGGCGGCGCCTCAAGACCTGAGTGGCTTCGGTCTGGACCTGCGCGTGGTCTGCCCCCTCGACGGCTTGTAGGTCTATCTCCCTCAGATAGTCAACGCCAAGAAGCTGCTTCATCGCCGTTGTATAAGGAATGATCGCCTGGTCGTCCGGGTTGGACCAGCCCTGATCGCCCTTGGCTTTCATGACACCTACAACCTTGAAGTTCATGCCATTTATCTTGACCGTCTCCTCAAGCGGATTGCTCTCCTCAAATAGGTTTTCCACCGTCGTCGGCCCGAGAACGGCCACTCGGGCAGAGTGTTCGACCTCCGACTCCGTGAAGGCGCGTCCACGCTCGACATCGAAATTGCGAATAGGAAAATACGTGATGGACGTGCCGGTGATGACGGACTGTGAATTGTTGTCGTAGTATTTGAACTGCCCGCTTCCTCGAACGACCGGGGCGATCATCTCGATGGTCGGCACCTCCTCAAGCAGCGCTTGCGCATCATTCAGCGTAAGAGTCTGCACGGGACCAGTTCGGACCCCTCGACGGCCACCTTGTCCGGGACTCACGATCAACAGATTGGCCCCCATCGACGAGATCCGGTCCATTATTCGCTTCTGAGCGCCGGCCCCAAGCGAGAGCATTGAGATGACGGCCGCCACGCCGATGATGATCCCGAGCATGGCAAGAATGGAGCGGAGCTTATTGGCCAATAGGCTTTTGGTCGCTACCTTAACGATCGTCCAGAAAAGCACGTCTATCCGCCTCCTGTCGGCATCTGCTCTGAATGTTTGATCTGCCCATCCCGTATGTGAATCTGCCGAGAACAGTGTGTGGCCACCTCGGCATCGTGCGTCACGACGATGATCGTTCGCCCCTGATCGTTCAGCTCCTGGAAGAGCCTCATGATCTCTTCGCCCGTTTTTGTGTCGAGGTTGCCGGTTGGCTCGTCGGCCAGAATGATAGCCGGATCGGTCACGATCGCCCGGGCGACCGCGACTCGCTGGCGCTCTCCCCCGGATAGCTGATTCGGCTCGTGGTGCATACGGTCCGAGAGGCCAACGACTCCTAACGCCTCCTCCGCGCGCCCTCTGGCCTCCCGATGTCCCGCATAAAGCAGCGGTAGCTCAACGTTCTCCAAGGCCGTGATGCGCGGCAGAAGGTTGAAGGTCTGAAACACGAACCCGATCTTGCGATTACGCACCTGGGCCAGGGCGTTCTTCGAGAGCCGCGAAACGTTCTTTTTGTCGAGCACATATCGCCCCGAATCGGGCCGATCGAGACACCCTAGAAGGTGCATTAGAGTGGATTTGCCGCTTCCCGAGGGCCCCATGATCGCCACCTTCTCGCCGGTCTCGACACCAAAGCTTACGTTGTCCAGGGCTCTTATCGTGCTGCCCCCAAGCGAATACGTCTTGGTCATCGATTCAACGTCAATGATCATCGCCTTCCGCCTCCGATCCGCATCATCGTCCTCATTTGGTGACGCGATCCATCATCCTCCTGGCGCCCCCAGCGGCTCTGTATCTGCCCTTTTGACTGCACGACCTCTTCGCCCTCTTTCAGACCGCTGAGAATCTCAGTCCGGACGCCATCGTCTATCCCGACCTCGACCCTCCGTCTCTCGGGCTCCTGGCCATCGCTCGGCGCCAAGACGAACGTCTTCCCGTTTCTCCTGCGCACCGTATCAGACGGGACCAGAAGAGCGTCACCGCTCTCGGCCGCGATGATCACCACGTTAGCGGTCATCTCAGGCTTCAGCTTGTCTTTCTCCTTTGAGAGCACCTCAATCTTCACGTCAAACGTAACGACGTTGGAGACATTCTCCCCTCTTGCGGCGACGCGCACGACTTTCCCGGAAAACTCTTCGTCAGGAAACGCATCGGCCGTAATCACCACTCGCTGCCCGACCTCAATCCTGCCGATGTCGCTCTCATCAACCGAGGCGAGGACGAAAACTCGCGAGAGGTCCGATAGAATGAGCAAGGTCGTGCCGCCGCCGACGTTGCTGGTTGGGGATGATATGATCTGCCCTACCTCTACTTGCCGGTCGGCAACCACGCCGTCGATGGGCGCGAAGACCTTTGTATCCTTCAGCCGCTGCTCTGCCATTTCAAGCTCTATCTCGTTGGATTCAACCTGGTCCTCTGCCAGTGCCACGTCCTGACGCAACACTTCCAGGGCCTCTCTTTTGACCTCGAGCTCTGCCAACGTGATCTTAGCGTTCTCCAAATCTACGGCAGCAAGAGCGGCGGTCGTCTGCGAGGTCTCGTTTTCCTCAATGCTGACGCGGTTCGCCTCAAGCAGCCGCTTCGTGCGCTCCGCCTTAGCCTGGGCATCCTGAAGCTTCGCCCGAGCCGACTTCAGAGCCGCCTTTGCACGGGCCAAATCGTTGGCCAGGTCTCGCTCAGCCGTCTGCAGATTCTGCTGAGCCTGAACCAGCCTGGCCTTTGATGACGAGAGATTCACCTCGGCCTGTTTGACCCGGCGCTCCTCGTCTATGGGGTCCAGTTCGACGAGCAAGTCGCCCTTCTTGACGGGATCGCTCACGTCGTAGGGCACGCCAATGACCTCGCCGCTCGCCTTGCATTTGATCTCGACATCCAGGTTTGAGACCACCCGCCCGGTGCTCTCAATTCTCAGCTGAATGGGCCCACGCTCGGCCTTGACTGTCGTCACTTGAGAACCATCCGCGGGGTTGCCATTTCCGCCGCTGTTCAACAGATAGCAGCCGATGCCTATCACCACACAAACACCGGCGATTATCACGATCTTTTTTTTCATACTATGCCTCCTATTCAACAGCCGATGCCACGCGCCGACGCGAGAGCAAAGTGCCTTCCGCCAGATAGAGCAACGTGATGGCTTGTATGTACTGGACCCTGGCGGTCACTTCGTCTAACTGTGTCTGAATCAGGTCCCTATGAACCTGTGATACGTCCAGATTCGTGGACTTGCCCACCATGAACCTGCTCTTCTCAACTTTGAGCTCTTCTTGTCTGCTCTTGACCGCCTGTTTGGTTGCCGCAATCCTTTCCCACTGCTTCTCGGCCTCGACAACCGCGCGCCGGACCTGCGCCTCGATGATCTGCCCAAGATTCTCGATCGCCGCCTCGGCCTGACCTTGCTCAAAACGTGCCCGTCTATAGCCGGCCCTCTCTGCCCTGTTAAGAGGCGACATATCTAGGGAAAGCCCGACCTGATAGTAATCGAACATAGGGTCGTCCAGATGCCTGCTCGCATCGCTCCCGGAAGCTCCGCTGCTCAGCCTCCCGTAAGACGCAAAGGCGTCAAGCTTGGGAAGCAACCCGTTGCGAGTTCGCAGAACCTCCAGGTCCCGATTGGCCAGGTCGAGACGGGATTGTGCCAACTCCGGTCTGTAAAGGTCCGCGAGCCTAACGCTTATCCGAGGGCTCAGGTCAACACGCTCAGTCTCCGGGCGGTCAAGAGCTGTAAACGTCAGCTTCCATTGAGACTGACCCTCCGGATTCAAAAGACGAATGAGATCGATGGTCCGACCCTTGACGTTGGCCCTCGCATCGACCAGATCAGCCTTGCGCGAGGCCAATTCCGCCTCGGCTGAGACTATGGCGTCCGCAGACAGCTTGCCAACGACGATCAGGTCCTGGTTCAGGCCGAGCTGGTCCTTGGCCAGCCGAACCGAAAACTCTCGTATCTTTAACGTTTCGGTGGCAAGCACTAGCTCCCAGTAAGCGTTCTCGACCTGATACACCAGGTCGAGCACGAAGGACCGAAGCTCGTGCCGGCTCTTCGCCTCATTGTTTCTTGCCTGCCGCAACGATACGAGATTGGCGTCAGGGCCTAAGCCCCGCAGAAGCGATTGATTGACGCCGACCGACCAGGAACCCTCGTAATCCCAATCAGAAGAAGAGCGGCTGCGAGAAAATCCGCCAGAGAGAAAGACCTCGGTCCCTGTGGGCAAGACCTCGGACACGGACAAGTCGCTTTGGAACTCTCGCGAAACCACACGATCCCCGTCCTCATTGACAACCGGCGTCAGACTCGTCTGGCTAGATGGGTGGACATCCCTCCCGTAGGAGACTGTGGCCAGAAGGTTCGGATCAAACGCGGCACGCGCATCCGGAACATAAGTTGCTGCAACTCTGGGCTCAAACTGCGCCACCGCCAGGGAGCGATTCCGCGCCAGAGCCGTGAGAATTGCCCCATCCCGCGTCAGCGCCAGGGAGGTCGGCTGCGCTGCCGGAGCCGCCCCCGAGTCTTCGATGGCCGGCCCGGCGATCTCCCCAGCAACAGGATGAGCCGCCATCTCCAATGCGCTTTCAAGAGATTGAGGCGGCGCCACAGTCTGGGGCGTCCACCGAGGCGTGTGCGCGCAAGAAATCAAGCTAACCGGTAGAAAAAAGACTGCGATAAGCCGCAAGCACCAGGGCCTAAAACGCATCCATACGACCCAATTCTGCCGAGCTGTTCCGGTCCTCAAAACCATCACCTCTTAATCACTTCCTAGTTTTGTCTTCTCTTGTCGATATTCTGAGTTATGACTTCGCCTCGGATTCATGTCTCGTCCCCAAAGACAACATACCTCGGTAAAGGGTTTAACAAGGTTTGATGCCTATTACAGACGTTGTGATCATCTGGGCAACATCTGCTGCAAATCACGTGCCGGGCCACCTGAACCCTCATAACTTCTTGCTAAATCACAAGAAAGGGGACGCGCCCGAGGCGGACGTGTCCCCTTTGCCGCTATTGGCGATGAATGTCACCCAGTGGTGGTCATCACTTGCCAGTGAAGGGACTTATCTCCTCTGCCCCGGGGGGCCCCTCGCCCGGCATCATAGCGCGCCTGTGCATCTTGCCGAACATCCTGGCCTCAAAGAGAAGGAACTGGGCCTGCTGGGTCACCGTCAGGCCAGCCTTGAACTCATCGATCCGGGCCCTGAAAGCATCCCGCTCTGCCTTCATCTGCTCCTGAATCGTCTTTGCCTGAGAGATGAGGCGTGCGAGCTCCTCTTCATTCGACTCATCCTTGGCCAGCTCTTCGCGGACCGCGACAAGCACGGGCCGGGTCGCATCCTTGAGCTCTTTCATCTTCTGATGGTGCTCATCGAACATGGCCTTAAGCTCTTCGGCCTGCTCCTCGGTCAAGCCAAGCTTCTCGACCAACCTGTTGAAGCCACGCTGCCTTGCCTCTTGGCCCCGGTGATCTCCCATGTCCAGCTTCCCGTGCCCCCACCTGGCGAACGCGAGCCCCGCGCAAATCAGCGAGACCAGTGCGACCGCCACGATCAATGTTCTCTTGGTTCTTCTCATCACGTCTTCCTCCGTTCTTGTGTTCCGATCTTGCGATCAGTTGACTGAAACAAATGTTCTTCCATTGGTAAATAAGTGCTGTCTTTCGATTTCCTCATCGCCAGACCGATTAGTTCTCCATCCCACTTTCTAACACGACTGCCATTCTGCTTCTGGCCATTAAGACAAGACGGGGCTCAAAAAGGTTTAACGGCTATTGATCTGCGTGCGCAGCGCGCCGGTTGCAGGCCCGCTCCCCTTTCCCCGCGGCTGTTCGCTGAACGGCGAATCTCCGCTTTGTCGCAGTCTCAACGAACGGCGAGCGGAAACTCCTCAAACAGCAACGCTTGACACGGTTAGGCAAATGCCTCATCCTCGGCGGGTTGATGCGGCGCAGCCAGAAAGTGTGCAAAACGCGGCTTTACTGGCTTATAGACCACGAGTTTGCCCTGCCTCGACCCCACATCACACATCCCGAGGGGTGGCTTGAACTAAGTCCGGGTTACCTGCTTGGAAGAGTTCGCCGCGCGGCGAAGAAAGTCGCACGTCCGGTTCTGTGAGGGTGAAAGCCAGTAATGGCTGAGCTACTCGACCGGAGCCTCGAACCAGAGAGGTCTCGAAAGGCGATGCTGATGCTGGCCCTGCGGCGAGCCCCTAGGGGAATGCGAGGTATCGGCTCGGGTGCTGGGTGGGGAATATGAGAGGGACTTTGCCCAGCGGCGTGTCACTTCTCAGTGCGGGCCCAAGCTGCGTTGACCAAGGCGGGAGCCTGAGCCGCGAACTCGAGATTAGGCCCTGCGATTGCACAAGCTGCGCCTCGCGGAGTGGAACGCTGCGACCTCTGTCGAGAACTGTGACGCGAACCTCGTCGATGTGGCCGGCGAGCAGCCATTTCTCGGTTTGCTCCAGGCGCACGGTGGCCTCAGTCGCCTCGAAGCTAGTTGGAAGCGTGAGCAGGGTGACGAACCCCTCTGAAATGAGCTCGAGGCGCACGGTGACGTTTCCCAGTGGTCTATGAGCGACGATATCGAGCCGGTCAATCAAGCTCACATCGGCGTCAGGGATTAGTCGAGCCTGAGAGCTCAGAGAGTTGGGGTTAGCGAATCTTGCGTGCACCACATCGTGATGCAGGTTCAGGTAGGACCGCTGACGAGCTAGCACGCGGGCCGAGATGTCTCGGAGCTCGAGAGCCTTCTGACCGTCGAACGCAAAAGCCCGAAGTGACATCCCAGCCGGAATGGACTTGTATTGAAAGCTGCTCACCCACAGACTGAAGGGCAGAGCATCGACACGTTTGCCGTATTCTGCCCGGATTGGCGCCCGGATGTTCCAGCAAGATGAGCTCTTGTCGATGAGGGACTTGTCCCGGAAGACGATGAGAACGAGCGTGTTGTCCGGCACCTCGGGCTGCGCCGCCACAATCGCCTTGGGAAGACGAGCACACTCGCTCGCCTCATCGACAAACATCGCGAAGAGCTTCAGAAAGCCTGCCATGTAGGCGCCCACCAATAGCAAGACCATCCCAACGATCAAGAACTTGAGCGGAGCGCGAGACATTCTCGGTGAGAGCCGGCGGCACGCAGCACATCTTATCACAACGGCGGCGGCCGCGACTAGGGCGATGGCATACCTTGTGCTCGTTGTGGAGGCGCCCTGGGCGAAGAAATCGGCCCAACCTGCTCGAATCAGCTCGAACACCCAATAGATTACTGAGGCGGCTATCACCCAATCGAGGACTTGGGACACGGCGGGGCGCCTGCGGCGATCAAGAATCGTCTCCGGCAGCAGCACAAGAAGATAAGCCATCAGGCCCGCGACACCAAACGAGGTGAGCAAGACGCGATGGTGGCCAACCCCCGCAAGGGGGAACGCCAAAGCTGGCGTGATAGCTATCCATAACACCAGGAAGAGTGTCAACCTCCAATTGGTCCTGAAACCCACGTAAAGGATGATTGCGGCTACTACGCAGAGCACAGGGGAGAACTTCAGCGGGAACACGCTTGTGTAAAGGATTGCGGGCATCCTCTCGATGATCCTTAGGAGCGTGAGGTCCCCTACGCATATGAAGTAGAAGTGGTTGATGACGACGTTAATGCTGAGTAACAGCACTCTGAGGCCGAGAAGGGCAGCAGCCAGGACCCACAGCGGCAGGTTGACTTTCAAAAGGTGTCGGAAGAGGCTTTCTGTGCCGTGTCCCTTTCTCCATATCAGTTCGTAGATCAGTAGCAGAAGCGGCATTAAGATCGCGTATTCGTAGAAGAGAAAGCCGGCGACGTATGTAATGCAGGCTAGGACGATCTTGGTGCGCGATGGGCTCTTGCGGTAACCGGGGCCCATCAGCCAGAACGTAAGAAGCGCAAACAGCGCTGAGTTGAGACCCTGTATCTGTGACATCCAAAACACAGGCAGGACGTGGCATGTCATCACGGCGAATATCAGCGAGCCGAGCGCCCCTATGAGAAAAGATTGGGACAGCGCCTCGAGGCTCAGGAATACCAGAAGGCATATCACGGCATAGACCGCAGAGTTGATCGCCCTTGGCACAAGCGGGTTTGTCCCGAACAGCTTATACTCGGTCGCCTGCATCATTGCGGCGAGCGGCCGGTAGTACTGCGATCCGTATTCCTTCTGGAGAACGACTGGATAGCCCGCTATCTGCCCCCAAGACTGCGGTTTGAAGGACACCCAGCTCTCAGTCAAATAGTATGCATTCAGACCCGAGGCGGTCATCGCGATCGGAAGGAGCACGATCGCGACAACGAACCATCGCCTGGCCTTGGCGCCCGGTGATTGAAGTCTGTCAGGCCAAAACTGCATGCGCTCTCCGATCTCAACAGTGTTTTCTTGCCGCACAGTAAACTAACACTATGCGCGGCGCACCGCAACCGCCGTGCGGCCCAGGAATCCCGCCCGTGTCGAGAAGGGCTGGTCTCTCAAGTCCCTGGACAACGCAGGCGAATCCCCAGCCAGTCTTCATCCCCCTTGGTACATATAATTGTCGAACGTTGCGAACTGCAGCCTGAGAGGTGGTGGACCAGTCTCAGACCAGACGATACCGACTGTCAATGAGAAAACGATGAAGAACAGGATCGCGAGCAATCTTACCTTGAACATGTCGTTCCCTCTCCATGATCGGCCTGCTGGCCACGTCAATACCTTGGGCCGTGCATGGCAATAACCAAAGTTTCGTGATTGCTACATCTTTTGTATAGAGATTTCAATAACTAGAGAAGTCGCCCAAAGAGAAGTCGCCCAACAAGGAATGGCCCCTGCGAAAAAGCAACGATTCAATAGCAGCTTTTCTTGATGTATTTTGCCTTATTTGGCCCAAAAACGCAAGCCAAACTCCTTCCCCTGAAGAGTCAGATTGGGATGATAGGGATCAAGGCAGCTATGCAAACTGACCTGGCGCTATGGACAATGTGCGGTTATCTGTGCGGGGCGAGTCGCTTGAACGGCCTTGGGGGCTCTCGGGCATATAGGCGGCTGCGGGCTCCTGAGGCGCCGCTATCAGCGACTTAAGTTTTCGGCTGATGTGCTGTTCAAATCCGCATTATCCGCAGTAGAGCTAATCGAACCCAAGGGTCCTTTGGACTTGGGATTCCCGAGTAGCCGCCGGCTGCTTCGTCAGAAGGTCCATCAGCTCCCACGCAACGTAAAGCTTCTTCCGTCCTCCCAAACGCGATGGGCGAAGAATGCCGATTTTCTCAAGTCTCTCGACACCGGTCTTGACGGTGTTGTAGAGCCTACCCCACTTGCGGCTAATATCCCTGATTGAAGTATAGGGATTGAAGAAGACCTCTTCCACAAGACGATGTGCCAGTTGTGGTATATAACTTGTCTTCTCAAGCCTTTCTTTGTAATCCTTGCGCAGCTCCAGCATATCACTTGCCACCGAGAGGGCGTCCCCAGCTTGCGCGATAACGCCCCGCATGAAGAACTCAAGCCATCCCTGCCAGTCGCCCTTCTGACTCACCGCCAGGAGCCTGGAGTTGTAGCCATCTCTGTCTCTCTCGAAGAACTCGGATAGATACAATAGAGGTTGACTGAGTATCCCCTTTCGCACTAGGAAGTAAGTTATCAACAGCCTTCCGACGCGACCGTTACCATCATCAAACGGGTGTATGGCCTCAAACTGATAGTGCATCAGCGCGCATCGCACCAAATTGGGCTCCTTTGCCTCGGCATTGAGATAGCTCTCCCACGCCGTCAAACACTCAGACACGTGTGTCTCAGGAGGTGGAACGTATCTTGCTCCCGACAATCCCAGGCTCTTGGAGCCTATATAAACCTGACTCTGCCGTAGCTGCCCGGGCTCTTTCGACGCTCTGTCCACACCGAGCATCAGAACCTCGTGAATGGACCTGACCAGCCAAGTAGTTATCAGAGGAAGGCCTATCCGCGGTTCAAGCGAGAATTCCATAGCCCGCACGTAGTTTATGACCTCCTGGACGTCGGGGCCAAGGGGCTTCCCTTCGGAAACCTCTGACAGGTAGAGCTCCGAGAGTGTACTCTGCGTTCCCTCAATCCGGCAGCTCGCAAGGGCCTCACGCCTCAAATAGGGCCGAATCAGAAGATATGGGTTGTCCATCCGGAGGCCCTCCCGCGACAACTCCCCCAGCACACCCCTCGCGTCTTGCAGCAGTGAGATCAATTCGTGACCATAATCCACGTGAGGAGGCAATGGGTCTGGGATGAACGCCCAGGACGGCCCCTCATTGGTATTCACTTCAACGCACGTACCCGGCGCGGATTTTGTGAAGTCCTCGCGATTCAATTCCGCTTCTCCTGGCTTCTCAAGCTTGTCGCATATCTCCGGACAGGATCGTTCTGCCAGAGATTGTACATCTCTGGCGAATGAAACGAGCTACTCATTACAGAATCATGTCAAATTCTGTAATGACTCGGCTGACTATTACAACAGTTGTAATAGAGAATAGGGCTATTACAGAATCATGTCAAATTCTGTAATGCCAGAGATGACCATTACAACAGTTGTAATAGAGAACAGAGCTATTACAGAATCATGTCAAATTCTGTAACAGCTAAGCGCGGTGTGGGAATACACAATGGGCCTCACCGGATGCCCTTCTGGTTGAGATTCTTGCGGCGCTTGCGGATGCGGTCTTCTGTGCGGCGGGGCAGGCGCTTGAAGGGCTTTTGCGGCTCGTCGGCCTTGGTGCCGGCAGCAGGTTCTTGAGGCGCGGGCATCGGGGGTCTTGGTTTGATGAACCTTGGCTCGTAAGGCGCGAGGCCGAGAATCTCGTGCAGTAGGACAAGGGCGACCTCCTTGTCGGGCAAGACGCCTCGTGTGCCCGAATCGATGCTCGTCATGGCAAAACTCGGCATTGCGCTTCCCACGCACGAGGGGCAGCCCTCCCTGCACTGGCAGGTGTTGATGACCTTGAGCGTGTCGGCCAGAACCTTGTCGATAACGTCGTAGAGCCGAGCGGCGTAACCGATGCCGTAGGGATAACGGTCATAGACGAAAAGCGTCGGGGAGCCTACATTCGTCGCGTCAACGACGGTCCCGATGTCGCCCTGGTCGGCCATCAAGTGAAGCGAGGCGATATCGACGAGGACGTTCGCCACTCCTTTGAGCGCATCCGCCGCGCTGGCGCCGAAGCTCGCCACCTTCGCAATTGCCTGCGCGTCGGGCACAAGCCACGTGGCCACTGTCTCGAGCCTCTCCGGCGGCAGCGACAGCTTCTCATAGCCGATGCTGTCGCGGTTGTAGAACTTCACTTTCTTGAACATCGGGATGACCGTCGTTACGGTTACGTCGCCGAAACAGACGGCATTTGCGAGCCACGACTTCTCGTCCTCGGTCTCATTGACGAGGATGCTCGATTCGCTCATCACCCGCGTGTAGTAATCGAGGTTCTTTCGCTCCACGAAGACGATCTGGTGCTCGTTGTCGAGCTTTGAGACGAGATAGGTCTCCGCGTCGTGGAGATAGACGGCGTTCTTGTGCGTCTCGAACGGCACGCTTTCGGCGTCGATGTTCCCGATGACCCGTTTGCTCGTGGTGTCCATTATCGCGAAGATGTCCGCGCCGCCGTTCCTCAGACCTACATTGGCTGCTGGGTATTCTTGGCTCGTCCAGTGCCATTTATCCCCGACGTTCGCCGTCCGTTCCTCATCCTTTAGTATCTCGAGCATCGCGCGCGTGTGCTCGCCGAAGAGAGATTCCTCAGAAGGCCCAAGCGGCAGCTCCCGAAGCGCACACTGCAAATGGAATATCGCGATCTGTGGATTATCGGGGTCGATGGTTGCATGCTCCGGTGATTGCTTGAAGAGATAGTCGGGGTTGTTCATGAGAAATTGATCGATCGGTGAGTTCTGAGCGATCAGAACGACCAGCGACTTGCCGTCTCCGCGTCCGGCGCGGCCCGCCTGTTGCCAGAGGCTCGCGATCGTGCCCGGGTAGGAAACGATTAACGAGGCGTCCAGGCCGCCGATGTCGATGCCGAGCTCCAGCGCGTTCGTGCTGACCACGCCAAGCAGCGTGCCCTCGGCCAAGCCCCGTTCGACCTCGCGTCGCTCGACAGGAAGATAGCCGCTTCGATACGCCTTGACCGACTTGGCAAGCGACGGGCGCCTCGAGGCCAACGTGTCCTGGCAATAGCGATAGATAAGCTCCGTCGCATAGCGGCTTCTGACGAAGGTAATCGTCTGGATGCCCTCCTTGATGAGGTTCGCGAGCATCTTTCTGGCCACACCGAACGGCCCTTGCCTGTTCAGCTTCGCCGCATCGATGAAGTCGGGGTTAAAGAGCAAGAACTGCTTCTCGCCGTGCGGGGAGCCGTCCCTGTTGACCTCAACCGTCGGCACCCCCGTTATGCCCTGGGCGTGCTCCTTTGGATTGGCGATCGTCGCGCTGCACGAGACGAACGTTGGGCGCGAGGCGTAATGCCCTGCGATTCGTTTCAGGCGCCGCGTCACGTTGGCCACGTTTGAGCCGAAAACGCCGCGGTAGGAATGGATTTCGTCGATGACGACGAACGCGAGGTTCGCAAAAAAGTCGCCCCAGCGTGCGTGATTGGGCAGGATGCCCTGATGCAGCATGTCGGGATTTGTCAGAATGATGTTCGCGCCGTCCCGAAGCTTGCGCCTCAGGTCAGGAGGCGTGTCCCCGTCGTAACAGCCCGCCTCAAACGACAGCTTGGGATTTGCGGTTCTGAATCCAAAAAGCGCCTTCAACTGATCCTGCGCCAGGGCCTTGGTCGGATAGATGAGGAGAGCCCTCGCACGAGGGTCGTTGAGTATCCGGTCGATTATCGGGAGCGTGTAGCAGAACGTCTTGCCACTCGCTGTTGACGTTACGATGACGACCGATTGGCCCCGCCGGACGTTGTCGATCGCCTGGGCCTGGTGCGAGTAAAGGCCCTCGATGCCCATCTGGCTGAGGGCTGCCTCGAGTTGTGGATGCAGCGACTCGGACGGCGCTTGGTAGTTGGCCGGCGACCGCGGCATCCTGACCCGATGCACGATCTCTTTCTTACTGGCGAGAAATCTATCGAAGAATGCTGCCGTGTCTATTTGCCCGGCCTCCTCTATTGCTGACGGTCGGCGGTTATCAATCGTTTGTGAATTCGGGACACCTCGCAGTCGAGAATCCTCTGTCGAAACGTGTCCAGCCCCGCGTGGGCTTGAACTTTGCATCTCAATCTATCACTATTGGAGTATGTTATCATAACAAGTCATTCGGCGGTTTGAGTGTAAAGAAGAGGATTAAGGAGGCCGTATAGTGCAGAAGACGAGCGTTACCGAGGCCCTGACCAAAGTTCTTGAAGACGACCACTGGATGCGCAAGACGCTCTTGGGCGGGCTTCTGCTGGGGATACCGGTTCTTTTCTTTCTCGCCAAGGGTTATCTGCTCCAAATACTCAGGGCAACAATGCGAGGCGATAGAGACAAGGGACTGCCGGCGTGGAGGGTCTCGGAGTCGTTTGTCCTGGGCGCAAAGGGATTCGTCGTTTGGCTCGTGTATTACATCCTGCCGGCCTTGTTTTTCTGGCTGGCGAGTCTCAACCGCGGCAACACTGCCTTCGGGACATTCTTAACGATCGGGATAGTGCTCGCCATTATCGCGACCGTATTGCTGCCCTGGGGCGCGGCGATTTGGCTGAGCACGGGCTGTGTCAAGAGCGCGTTTGACGTTCGCCGTCTAGTGAAGGTGTTCGGTTTTCTCGGCGAATACCTTGATGTCTTCGTCCGGTGCTTCTTGCTGGTTCTGTTTTCCACCGGGACGGTGTTCGCAGCGTTTTTCGTTGCTATGGCCTGTATGCATCTCTTTGGGGAGGTGGCAGGCAAATACCTCAAGCAAGAGGGGGATGAGGCGCTCCAGGCCGTCTAGCTGACCCCTGCCTCCTCGTCTTTTTTGCTTTCTAGAAGGCAATCACTGACTATTTCAGTGATCTCAGCGAGCGTTGATGGCTTTCTTATTACGTGTCGATAGGCGCCTTCCTGAACTGCCTGGGCTATGTTCTCCTCCACGTCGGGGTATCCGGTCATCATGATCACGGGAAGGGAGCCATGCAGGCTTCTGATCTTGCGGAACGTGTCCAGCCCGTCGAACGGTCCCGTCTTGAAGACCTCGTCGAGCAGCACCAGGTCGAACCTCTCACTCTCGAGCACAGAGAACGCGCGTTCCGGGCTTTCTGCTGTTTCGACCTCGTAGCCCTCCTCCAGCAAGACCTCTTGCCAGACATCCCTGAGCGTTTGCTCGTCATCAACTATCAGGATACGCGGCCGCTTATGCTTCTTCTCGAGCATTGGGTCGATTCCCTTTGACGTAAAGCTATCTGGCATATTTGACTCTCCAGCTTGACGTTTCCGTCAGGCGATTTGCGAATGCATACGATGCTAGCGTCTCCCGATTCATTGAGGGCGATATGTGTTCTAGAAAGCTTCCTTCGGGCTCAAAGCTCCGCATAACCCATCGACTGGCTTGACGAGGATGCTCCACTGCTGGTTGCGGATATGAAATCTCATCTTTACAGATGTAAAAGAGAATGACTTTAACGACGATTCATGTATGAAAGGGCAGGACTAAAGGACAGATGTGCCCGGCTGACTCTCTGTCTCGTCGATGGCAAGCATCCGATACTCATCGCCTCCAGCCTCGCTATCCTGCTAAGAGTTAACAGCGTTGGCCGACCCGATGCGCCAGGTTGGTGTATCTGGTTGGCCCGGCTACGAAAAAAACAATACACCCTATTATGATATTAGCATTGCTTGTGCCAAGTTCTCAAGCTCTTTTCTCACGATTCTGCGCCCCCCTCGTCAAGCTGCTTCTGGGCGAAAGGATCCGGAGCCGGCGGACTCTGACCTCGTCCGCTCGGAGCCGTTGAGGCGTGACCGCAGCACTGGCCCCGGCAAGAATCCATGTAACATTATGTGACCGCACGAGAACTCCGGGACGAAAGACCGGAGGTCCGGCAGCGAGAAGATCAGCTGCGTTCCGATGGACGGTATTCGTCTAGAGATAGACTGTGCTTTTTCAGCAGTCGATAGAAGTTCTGCCTCGAGAGGCCGGCCATTCTCGCGGCCTGGGCCACATTGCCGCCAGAGGCTCTCAGAGCGGTCTTGAGTCGCGAAGCCTCGACGCTATCCTTCACCTCTTTGAGTCGCGCAATCTGGCTATCTTCCCTTCGTATCAGCCCGAGATCGGCATCAGTTATAGTGTTGCCAGTGGAAATCAGAATGGCCTTTTCGACCTTGTTCTGAAGTTCCCGCACATTCCCCGGCCAGCGGTGATTCATCATCCTTTCGACGGCCTTTACTGAGAACATCTTCTTTCTTTTATTGTATTTCTCTTTGCCCAAGCTGAGGAAGTGATTCGCGAGGCGAAGGATGTCATCCTCACGCTCCCTAATTGGCGGCAAATCAAGATGAATCACGCTGAGCCGATAATAAAGGTCTTCCCTGAATGAGCCGTCCTTCACCGCGGCCTCCAGGTTGCGGTTGGTCGCTGCGATGATTCTGCAATCGATCCCTATCTCTCCTGCGCCTCCAACCCTCTCGATTGTTTTGGTCTCAAGGAATCTCAAGAGTTTCACCTGCATATCGAGCGAAAGTTCGGCAATCTCATCAAGGAAAATCGTGCCCTTGTCGCCATATTCCAGCCTTCCTCGCTTCTGCTTATGAGCGCCGGTAAACGCGCCTTTCTCAAAGCCGAAAAGCTCCGCCTCGACAAGGTCTCTTGGGATTGCGCCACAATTGATGACTAAAAGAGGAGCATCTTTGCGAAGGCTTCTCCTGTGGATCGCCTGGGCAAGCAGCTCCTTTCCGGTTCCGGTCTCTCCCGTGATCGATATCGTAACGTCGGTCTTGACGATCTTCGCGGCCTCCCGGATAACTTCCAGCAGCCGCTCGCTTGCCCCAATGAGCTCCGGGAAGGCCGAGGCCTTTTCAGACCTGATGGTTGTGCCGGGAACGAGCATTGGCGGCACGCCTCGTCCACCCGATAGCAGCCTCGTCCGATCGACCAGTTCCTTAATAAAGGTATTCTGGTGTTCGCGCAGGACGGCGTCCTCGATCATTTTCGTCGCAAGCCGCGAGAGCGACCGGACTGCCTGGAGAAGATGGTCCTCGGAGAACTCGAGGAGGTTGGGAGAATCGAGGTAAATGGCTCCCTGTCGCTCCCGCTTGCCGCACAACGGGACACACATAATGGACCCGTCGATATTCAGGTCCCGCAACCAGCTAGGTTTCTCGACTCCGCGGCGAGTCAAGACGGGTGTTCCGGTCAAGCTAACGTGTCTGCTCACAGATTCGGGGTCGCCGAGCTGCTTGGGGTCCAGGACCTGACCGCTCTTATTCAGCGCGCGAGTCAGCCTCAGCCTGCCGCTATCCGCTCGTATTGCGATGCACCCTCTCTCAAAGGGGGTGGCTGCAAGTAGGTGAGATATGATGATGTCAGAGGCTTGTATCAACTCCATCCCTGTGCTACCGGTCGCTACACGCACCATCGAAGCTGCTACCTCCTCACCGCCAGCCCAAGCGTCCTTTGGTTGAGTTCTCCCAGGCGCATCTTCGTCGAGCTCGCGCCTTATGGCGCCCCACCGCATTCGGAATCGCTCCAAGCTCCTTTTCTTGGCAAAGAGTTCCTGTTTGTCTTCAGGAAGGGTCGCCGCTAAGGTCTCAAGTCTTGAGGCGGCGTGCGCATACGAAGTGTAGCTTTCGGCGAGGTTGTTCGTTTTGAGGTGATAGTCGCCCAAGGCCCAATAGAGCTGAAACTGTGGGAACGGCGAGTCGAGTTCTTTAACAATTGAGCTCGCGCGCCGCAGGCAGTCTCCTGCATCATCGAGGCGCTCGTCCTGCATGTGAACGCGGGACAAAGTGATCAGGCACGAAGCCTCGTCCATAGGTCTTCTCACCCCCTCAAGCAGGGACAGAACCTCGTTACAGAGCTTGACGGTCTTGTCCCTGTTTCCGGCCTCGAGGTGGGCTCTGGCAAGCCCCAATATTGCTGACACTGCTGTCGATGGTTTTATCTCGTCCCTACGACTCAGAAGAAGCTCGAGGCTGAAAAAGGCCGATTCGAGCGCGCCGAACTCCAAATGGTCCAGACCGATTTGAAGTAGTGCGGTATCCGATATGAGAGGTTCGTTTTTGGACATCAGCGTCTGAAAAGCCTCATAATGCGCGCTCAGGGCCCCGTCATAGTCCCCCATTTCCCTGAGTATCTCGCCTCGAGTGATCAAAGCCGCTGACCGGCCACCAATGTCCCCGATGATCTTCTTGATCGAGATTGCCTCTTCGATCCTCTCAAGTGAGGGGCCGATATCTCCCATCCAAAACAGACAACTGGCGAGATTCTGCAACGTCGTTGACATATTGCGACGGTCGCCGAGGCGCTGGAACACAGAAAGCGCCTCCGAGAAGTGCTCCATCGCCAGGTTCGTTTCCGACTGCTCCGCGTGCGTCGAGCCGATACTGTTGAGTGTAATGGCTCGCATGTGCTCCTCGCCCGCCTTCTCACAGATCTTTTTGGCCTGCATGAAGCGTTCCTTAGCTCGCTCATAGTTCCCCTGCGCCCAAAAGACAGAGCCAATGTTATGGAGAATCGCGCCTCGCTCGATCTCGTCCTCCATTTCTTCCGCGCATTTGAGCGCGGTATTGAAGCTTCGTAGGGCGTCGTTGAGTTTCCCCTGATGCCAGTATGCTTTCCCTATGGCGTGGGCGGCCATGGCCTGATTACGGACATCTTTGTGCGCCGCGGCCACTGATTTGGCCTCGCTGAGCACTTCCAGGGCCCGATGCAATTCGCCCGTGAGCCGATGAACCTCCGCCATCCTCAGATTGCAGGCGCATTGGTCGGGTATAGACCTCGAGTCCTGCGCAAACGACAAGGCCTTGGCGTAATCCCTCAGCGCGCGCCTGTAGTCAGACAGCAGCAGGTTTAGGTCCCCGCGCCGGCAATAGAGCTTTGTGCCGTAGGTGTCTCTCGCTGAATCCGAAAGACCCAGCGCATTCGCGCTGAACAAGTCAATCGCCTCTTCGAGCAACTCGGCGGCCCGGAAGTAACAGCCGCTCGACTGGAAGGCCGCCGACAGCGACTCGAAAAACTCCAATGAGCTCTGGTCCCCATCGAACTTCGCCAGATGATAGTTCAGGTTCAGGTGCGACCGGACCTCAGGGCCTTCTCCTGAAGACAGTTGTTCCCAATACTTAGCAGCCCTTTGATGGATTTCGAGGATTCTCTCGTCAGGGACAGAGCCGAGGCAAGCTTGCTTGAAAAGCTCATGACCGAAATCCACGAAGACGGACGAGCCAGCGTGCCGCCAGACCAGAATCCCCTTCCGACAGAGCTCGTCAATGCGATGTATTATTCCTTGGTCGTCTGCGTCAAAGACGGCCTCGATCAGGTCTAACTCTCTGTACCCTGGAAGTATCGCGACCGCCTCAAGTAGCTTCCTGGAAGCAGCATCGAGAGCAGACATCACAGCTTCGGCCAAGTCCTCTGCCTTTGAAATCTTCTCGTGGCCATCAAGAGCTTCGAGATGTCCCGCGGACACGTCATCAACCGGTGTTGAAATGCCTTTTGCCGAGCACATCAATCTAGCGCCCGCGGCGAGCCACGCGGGGCTCCCGCCAAAACGCTGATATAGAAACGATGAGAAGTCTCGAAGGGGTTTCCTGGCGCCCACAATCGATTCTACAAGAAGCCTTGCCGAGTCCTCTTCAAGCACATCCAGGTTGATCGTTTCTATGATCACCCTGGACCCTAGGGCATCAATGGAAGCGAGCGGGGGCCTCTGAAAGCGCACATCTGGCCCTTTGAGTGAGGGGCCTTGTCGTCCAAAGTCAGGAAGCGTCAAGGCCACAAACAGCCCACCCTTTGTGCGAGTCTTTTTTCTCGCCTTTTCTGATAGCTGTCGCATCAGCTCGCTCAAGAGAGAAGCACCCGGCCCTAAAACGCTGTGCCCATCGTCAAGAACGAACACCCAGAATTCGTCTTTTGCAAGGTCCATCATCGCCTGAATCAGCTTTCGCCGAAGCGCTTCGGCTCCGGCTGGAAGATTAACGCCGCACAGATGAACGCTGCGCCTCGCCGGTCGCTTCAACAGCTTCAAAAGGTCGGCCCGAACCGCGTCCGCTAAGGCCAGTAGAGCCTCGCTACGGTCCCTGTCAACATGCTCGGCGGCAGTTTCAAGGAGCTGCAAGACGCTGCAATACGGGTTGAGCGCCAAGAGAAAGCAAGAAGACCGTGCGACACGATAACCTCTCTCTTCGCATTCAAAGAGAAACTCCTGAGCAATCCTCGACTTGCCTGAACCCGTCTCCCCGACGACCTTTGCCGCTCCGACGCCCCGCCGACGAGCGTCCTCCATCGCAGTATGCAATCGCTTGAGGACATCGTTGCGGCCCACGAACTCCGGGCAGAGCGCAAACGGCGCCTCTCCAGGCGCTCGAAGCGACTTGGTTCTTCTGTCCCCGAGAATCGGTCGGAGCAGCGCCAAGAGCTCTGCGCAGGATTGAGGCCGGGCCCAGAGCTGCGGGCTAGTTGTCTTGATAATCAGGTCAAGTATGTCGCCGTCCATGTCCTTTGATTGGGACGCAAGCCATTTTGTAGCCCTCGCCCGATCGTGTGAGCACAACCTAGCTAACGTTTCTTTGTTAATCTCGAGTCCCGTGAAGAGCTCGAAGGCCAAGAGGCCAAAGCCGTAGAAATCGGACCGCACGTCAGCAAGGCGAGTCCTTCTCAGCTCGGGGGCCCAATAGGTGCGGCCCGACCTGTTTTCAGGCTCCCACTGCTTGTAACCCCAGAAGCCAAGGTCCAACAGGGATACCCTGTTCTCATCCGGGTCATACAGCGAGTTGCCGGGCTTCAGGTTGCCGTGAAACTCACCAGAGGAGTGCAGCTCTGATAGAGCCGAGAATAGACAGGCCAGAAGCTTGGGGCGGGAATTCTGCCGAGCGGCAATTGCCTTGCCAAATGGCAGCCCGGGCACGAATTCGCTCTCGAAGAACAGAACCTTGTTCTTCTTGCGAATCGGGCCGACCTTGGGCACGAACGGTAGATCGATGTTGCTCAGCTGTTCGTGGCTGCGAAGAAAGGCCAACTTCAACGACGGGTCGCACGACGCCTCGTCAAGCGCCTTCAGCACGACCTTTTTGCCACTCTTGCTGTCGGTCGCGGCAAAGGTCCCGAGCACGCCCTTGTCGGCTAGTTGGCTCGACAATATATACCTACCCGGAAACCAAGAGGCATCCATTGGCGCTAAACAATCTCCGCTTATCCAAGAAGACAGGTAGCACAGCTCGATGCTCGTCCGACAGACCTATCGAGCCAGGATTCCTGCCTCTTTAGCCTCTGGTCAAAACATTGTCATAAAAAGTTACAACTCTGATCTGTCGAATGCAAGCACGATTTCCAAAGGGGTCCCCGGTCTGCAGGAAGCATTCGGCGGGGCTTGCTTTCGCAATGCAGCGCAGGCATGCTTGGAATTAACGAAAGGAGGCGCGACTTGTTTGGGATAGGGCTTACGGAGCTCTTGCTGGTCTTCGTGATAGCGTTGCTGTTCATTGGTCCGAAGAGGTTGCCGGGCTTTGCCAGGGGCATAGGCCGCGTGCTCGGCCAGCTCTCCGAGGTCTCGCGCCAATTCTACAGAGCGCTGACCGATGCCGCCAAAGAGCAGGATAGCAACGCCTCTTCGCGACCTCCGGGGTGGTTCTCGGACGTTGCCCGCCCAGGTAGCTCAATCAAGGTTCGCGAACGCGTTGATGACGATGACACCGAGGACTAGCCGCCGGCTCGCGACCCTTTCACTCGATCATTGCGAACGGGCTGCCCTGTAAAGCACGAGCGCCAGACCCACAAACAACGCCAGCGACACTGGATTGCTCAGGATGCCCATCCACTCGCCGCCGCCGAGGCCCATCTCGATGCCTGAATAGGCCAGGACTGCGAATAGGATGCCGATCAGCGCTCCGCCGGCGATCAGCCCCGAACTGAAGAGCACGCCATTCCCGCGCCGTTCCTTGAGCTGTTCTCTATCCTTCGTTTTCTCTATTGCTATCTTGCCCAGCGCCCCGATCATGATTGGTGTCGTCAGGCTGAGCGGCAGATAGAGACCGACCGCAAACGGCAAGGACGAGATGCCGAAAAGCTCCACGACCAGCGCGGCGAAGGCCCCGATCATGACCAGCGCCCAGGGCATCTGCCCTTGAAAGACGCCTTGAACGACCATCTTCATCAGCGTCGCCTGAGGCGCGGGCAGCGCCGCCGACCCTATGCCGTAGCCGTCGTGCAGTATGAACAGCGTCCACCCGACGAACAAGGCGGAGGTCAAGACGCCCAGAAACTCCCCTACCTGCTGAAGCCGCGGCGTGGCCCCGACCAGAAAGCCGGTCTTTAGGTCCTGCGAAGTGTCCCCGGCGATGCAGATCGAGATGCAGACGACCGCCCCGACGCTGAGCGCCGCGACCATCCCCGCGGTCCCGCCTATCCCGAACAAGACGAAGATCAGTGAGGTCCCCAGAAGCGTCGCTATCGTCATGCCAGACGCGGGGTTCGATGAGCTGCCGAGGATGCCGACGATTCTCGAGGAGACCGTTACAAAGAAGAAACTGAAGACAACGGTCATGAAGCCGCCAAGGAAGCCGATATTGACCTGCGGCAGGAGCCAGATCGCGATGCCCATGGCGATTGCGACAATTGCCACGAGCTTGAGCGAGAGGTCTCGATCCGTCCGCTTGGTCGCGCCTGCCTCTCTTTTCTTGTAGGCCTTGCCCAGGCCCAGCTTCACCGACGCGATGACCGTCGGTATCGCCTTGATGAGGCTCATTATCCCACCCACCGCCACCGCCCCGGCGCCGATATACCTTATGTAGTTGTTCCATATATCCGCCGGGTCCATCTGGGAGATCGGTACCGAGGCCGGGTAGATTGGCTCACTGACCGTTGAGCCAAGCGCGTAGAACAGAGGGATGAACACTAACCAGCCGAGTATCCCGCCGGACAGCATGTAGGCCGATATCCTCGGCCCGATGATGAACCCCACGCCTAAAAGCGATGGAAGCGTGTCAACGCCGACCTGTGCGCCTCGTGGGACGGGCAGTTGCCAGCTCGGCGATTCCTTCCATAGCCCAAGTCCGTGCGGGTCCATCAGGAACTTATAGACCGCGCCCCAGGCCACGCCGAAAAAGACCTTCTTGGCCTTAACGCCGCCTGTATCGCCGGCCACGAGCACCTCCGCGCACGCCGTGCCCTCGGGATACGGCAGCTTCTTGTGCTGAGATACGATCAGATAGCGCCTCAGCGGGATCATGAACAGTACGCCCAGCCAGCCGCCCAACAGGGCAAGCACCATGATCTTCAGGATGCCAACATCGACAACACCGAGCAATATGATGGCGGGTATCGTGAAGATGACGCCGGCCGCGAGCGACTCGCCGGCCGAGCCAATCGTCTGGACCATGTTGTTCTCAAGCACCGTGCCTCGACGCATCAGACCTCGCAGTATCGCCATCGAGATCACGGCCACGGGGATTGAGGCGCTGACGGTCATGCCGACCTTCAGGCCCAGGTATGCGTTCGCGGCCCCGAACACTATCCCGAGCACCGTGCCCAAGATGATCGAACGAATCGTAAACTCGGGAACCGTCCGCCCCGCAGGAATATAAGGTCGGAACTCCTCCTCAGTCCCTAAGTGGTTATTATCCTCTTGCATCGCCCCGTCCTTTGGTCTCAAAATGAATTGAAAAAGCGGAGACATCATAGCAGAACGCGCCGAGAGGCCAAAGTGGCATCTTTCGGCGGGGCGCAGGCAGCAGTTCTGGAGGGGCTTTGGTAATGCAGACGACGCACGAGATAATCTTCGGCGATAGCCGCTCGATGAGCGAGGTTGCGGACGAGTCGGTGCACCTCGTCGTTACCTCGCCGCCCTACTGGCAGCTGAAGGACTATGGCTCGAAAGGGCAGATCGGGTTCGACGATACATACGAGGACTATATCAACAGCCTCAATCTCGTCTGGAAGGAGTGCGAGCGCGTGCTGCACAAGGGCTGCCGACTCTGCGTCAACATCGGCGACCAGTTCGCCCGCGCCGCATACTACGGCAGATACAAGGTCATCCCCATCCGCACCGAGATAGTCAAGATGTGCGAGGCGCTGGGACTTGACTACATGGGCGCGATAATCTGGCAGAAGGTAACAACCTGCAACACGACGGGCGGCGCCTCGATCATGGGCTCATATCCCTACCCGCGGAACGGTATCATCAAGCTGGACTATGAATTCATACTCATCTTCAAGAAGCTCGGGGAACCGCCCGAAGTCTCGGACGACGCAAAGAAGGCCTCGAAGCTCAGCTTAGCCGAGTGGAACGACTACTTCTACGGCCACTGGAACTTCCCCGGCGAGCGAATTGCTAAGAGCTCTTCTTCGAAGAAGACGCCTCGACCCGGCTTGCCGAAGGTCTCATCCCCGTTCGGGGATGGTTCGGGGTTTCAAGTTTCAGGTTCAAAGTTGAAAGCTCCAGGCTCGGAGTTTAATCCGCAATCCGCAATCTACAATCCGCAATCGCTTGAGCACATCGCGCCGTTCCCGGAGGAGCTCCCCAAGCGACTCATCAAGATGTTCACCTTCGTCGGCGACACGGTGCTCGACCCGTTCCTGGGCAGCGGCACGACGACGCTCGCGGCCAAGAACCTGGGCCGGAACTCAATCGGCTACGAGATCAATCCCGACTATCGCACGCTTATCGAGCAAAAGACCGGGGCAAGGGAGGCGGCGACTTTCGGGGGCGACGTCAGGTTCGAGTTCGTCTCTCAGACAGGCCAGGTGCCCGACGTGAAGGCGGCCGTGAAGTCGCTGCCATACGTGTTTAAGGACGTGGTCAAGATGACGCGCAAGGTCGATCCGCGCAAAAGGACCTACGGCTCGCGCATCAAGGCTGGTCAGGCACCGGACGAGCGGCTCCGGAAGGTGAAGCGCATCCTGGGGCCGTGGCTCTTGGAGCTCGACGACGAGACGATGGTCCACCTGATCGGCTACCGGCCGACCGCCGGCAAGGAGGCCGAGGTCACAGCCCTCCTTGAGAAGCTCGCGCTCGGAAGGAAGGTCTATCTGAGGGAGTCCAAGCGCTTCAAGTTCGACGACAAAGGCCGCCTCCTGGCCTACGTCTATCTCGACGACGACACCTTCGTCAACGCCGAGCTCATCAAG
>CAYZPW010000031.1:0-33709 GCA_964480475.1 uncultured bacterium
GCGGCAATCGCTACAAAAGGCAGGCTGGAAAGCCCGCCCCACACCTCATGGCATCGCGAGTTTATGAATAATACGGACTATAGGTAGGGCAAAAGACAAACGACGGGATTGTAGTGAGGCGCTGCTGTCGGGTCAAGTGAATACTGCGAGGAGTTTTCGTTTTCTACGGGAACGTTTGAGGCTTCCCTTCCTTGACAGTTTGGGACCGCATAATTATGTTTGGCGTTGATGGGCCTATAGCTCAGTTGGTTAGAGCGCGCGCCTGATAAGTGCGAGGTCCCTGGTTCGAATCCAGGTAGGCCCATTTAAGGATTCTTGCATTTGGTTCGAGATCAAGTGCAGGGAAGTGCGAGATGGGGGTGTAGCTCAGTTGGGAGAGCACCTGCTTTGCACGCAGGGGGTCAGCGGTTCGAATCCGCTCATCTCCATTTCTTACTTCTTTGCTTTAGGCTCTCTCTTGGGTTTCCCTTTGTCGATGGTCGATTCGGCGGCCACAACACGGTTCTTGCCTTCTTTCTTGGCGACGTCGAGAGCCTTGTGCGCCAGCGCCATCAGCTCGTTCTTGCTTCCCGCATCGTCCGGGTAGGATACTAGTCCTATGCTCACCGTGATCTTCTGGGCGAACTCCTCTATGGCCGGGAAGGCGTGTTCCTCAATCTCTTGCCTCAGCCTGTTGGCCATAATAAGCGCCTCTTTGGTCGGCAAGCTCGGCGAGAGCACGCCAAACCTATCCGCTGCGTATCTGGCGAGAATATCAAGGGACCTGACGCTGTCTCGCAACAGTTTTGAGATGTCTTTGACCAATTCGGTGCCAACTCCGCGGCCGAGCCGTTCACACAGATCATAGTAGCCGTCAACATCGATCATCATGAAGCTGAGCGGCGTCTCATACCGAGAGCTG
The DNA here is from genome assembly GCA_964480475.1 of uncultured bacterium. GTDB lineage: Bacteria > B130-G9 > B130-G9 > B130-G9 > B130-G9 > CAYZPW01. The sequence continues at coordinate 902 of CAYZPW010000031.1, forward strand.
CGCTTGATTTCGCTGTCCATTAGAACGTCAAGGTGCTTTGTATTGAATAGCCCGGTCAGTGGGTCCCTGATAGAAAGCTCCTCAATTTTAGCCTGCGATTGTGCGTTGGCGATAGCCAGTGCCGCGTAGTCAGCGAAAGGAGCTATGTTCTCCGTGTCGGTATCGGAATAGGCCGTGTCCGCGGCTCTGTTGATCAATTGCAGGATACCCATCAAACTGTCGGCGAAGAACAGCGGGACGCACAGCATTGACTTCGGGCTGACGCCGGTTATCTCTTCGAGCGCGTCGTCGTAGCGCTTGTCCCTTTTGACGTTCTCTACAAATGCGGCGGTCTTGTGTGTCGCGACCCATCCGAGGATGCCTTGTCCGGCACTAAATCGAGGCGCAGGTTCGTCTTGCGCCTCGCCACACACGATCCTGAAAATCATCTCGCCAGTCCCAGGGTCGAGGAATATGATGTTCCAGCATTCGGAGGGAACGATCGTGCTAATACGTTTTAATAGGCCGGTCAGTTTCTCTTCAATTGGGAGTTTCGAGGCGAGCAGTCGTCCTAGCTGACTATGTATCTCAAGTTCTGTCTCTCGCATCTGGGACCTTTCCTGCATTTTGACAGATGCAGACTTCAGCGCCCACGTTGAAAGGAGCCGTCTGACCAGGATAAGGAACTCGTCGTTCTGGTAGGGCTTGTTAAGATAGTAGAATTCCTTGAACCTGAGAATAGGTTTTAGCTGCCTATACGTGGATTCTGCCGACATGACAATGACCGGCATCTCTTGGACGTAGCTTTGAAGTCGCTCGATCAGGTCGAGGATGGACGGGCTTATCGTAACGATGTCGATCAGGATCAGACCGATATTGCCTCGTTTGAGCTTGAAGAAAATGTCCTCGGCATCAGAGATGAACTCTATGCCGATGCCCGTCTCCCTAAGGATGTCGATGACGGCGTTGCCCGGAAACATCGGGTCGCTTATCAGCGCTGCTTTCGCTTCCATTGCCTCGAACGGCTCATAAACCACGGGTCGCTCCTCAGAATACCTATATTTCACATTATTGATTTATACACGCACTTCAGCGAAAGTCAAGAGTTGTTTGGAGAAAACCTCCGCGACACGAAAACTCCTCAACAGAAACTTCCTCTTGACTGGGGGTGCAGAGAACAGTAAATTGGGCTGCACTGTTATCTTCTTGATATTGGTGGCGTGTGCCAATACAGGGCATTGCAATTGGGATTCTATTCAACTTGTTGCGCGGAAAAGCTATTGACACGGTCGAAGTCGTTGTTGTATTGTGTTCGACCGACTACTATATCTGTGTTTGCTTGGCCGTTTGACGGTGTATTTTGCGTTGAGGCCACTGCTGCTGTTATTGCTAAATAATCAAAAGCGTTAAGTCGATAAGGAACCTGAGTAATAATTTACAGTTCCTGGGAAGACTTCTGTTCGCAGCGTTGCGAACACGGCTTCTTTATAACTAGTGAACACCTTTGCAAAAGGGGATGTTCCTTTTGATGCATGTGGGATTGGCACTCATTTTGAATCGAAACGATAGGAGGAGAACATGAATCGAGGCTCAAGCACGCTGTACTTGCTGATTGCTGTTGCTCTGACGGTTATTTGTGTTGGCGCGACGGCGAGGGCTGCTATTCCCTTAGAGACCACTCCCTCGTGGCACTCCACGGATGAGACCCGCACCTATGATGTGGAGTGGTATTTCGCCACAGCGGGATGCGTCTATCCCGATCTATACGCCGCAAATATAAATGGGCCTGTCTATGCCTACACGAACTCGACGATCGATCCAATAACGATTAACACAACGCCAACGACGGCACTTATCGTGAATGCGATCGACATCGATTTCGGCGATTTCAACTACGATAGCACCCCAGACAGCCCCATAGACATGGCGTTGGTCAAAGACAACGGGACGGTTCAGGTCTATCGCCGCCCCCCAGGGGCGACCTATGCCAGCGACTGGGTACTGGAGTGGCAGTCATGTCAGGTGCCTACGGCCAACACAACCAAAGTCAAATGGGCCTATATCAACGGCGATAATCATATGGACCTTATCACGATCGGTGATCCGGACTATGTAAAGGTCTATTACAGCAACGGCTTAGACACGTTCAGGGCCAATTCGGGCTGCTCCGACTATCCTGATTGGGAGACGCCTTGCACCTACCGCGCGATTAGCATTGATGCTGGGGATGTTGGCGATCCGTTGGACGGTCTGGGCAATGATGGTTACGATGACTTCGTGATCGGCACGGGGGACGGTGATCCGCTCTATTTGTTCATGTTCGATCCCAGTTTGGGTTCAGAGGGGTATTACATCCCTGATCCTGTCTGGCAATCCACGGGGACGCCGATTTCAAGGGGCGTCCTGCTCCGTGATTTCGACAAGGACGACCAGCTCGATCTGGCCGTTGGTAACGTCGGCGATCCATCTTGGATATACCAGAACACTGGCGCTGACCCTTGGTTCCCGACTACGCCGGACTGGGCGTCGCAACCCGCCAACGACACTTATGATATATGTGCCGCTGACTTCGACGTCGATAGCGATCCGCCTGATTACGATAACGATCTTGACCTGGCTGAGGGTAACTTCGCCCAGGCGGATGTCATCTATAAGAACAACACAACCACGATCGGCCTGTTAGATATGACGACCATGCCGGAGTGGACATCCGATTTCGCGACCGGCGAGACGCTTGCACTTGCATGCGCTGACATCGGCGAGGACCTCAACAACCCGACATACGCAACCATAGATCCTGAGCTCGCCGCGGGCGATTGGGACCGGAAGTATCAGTCCAACGTTATATACATGAACTGGTCCGAGCTTGGCCCGTATCTGGATAACCAGATACCGACCGAAAGCGCTCTTTGTGTGGGGCTTGAGGCGGATATGACGCTTCCTGATTGTGGGACCTGCTCCACGCTGAACAACATCTACTTCCAGGTTTGGGCAGCCGCTCCTGGTGCCTCGATTACCTCGATTAAGGTCTTTGTTGATGCCACAACTAGCTCAATGCAGGACGTTACGGCGAGCTGTGCGACGAACGCCGTGAGCTACGATGGCATCCCCGCGAGGTTCTGGGAGGTCTGCTTCTATGAGCCGAGAACGTGGAACTGGGGCGACTGGGTTTATGTGCGCGTAGAAGCCACTGACAGCAACCTACAGTTCAGGTCGATGAGCTACAGCTTCCACATCATGGACGACATCTTCCTTTACGATTCCGATCCAGAGGAGGGCGAGGTCTGGCCGGCTGGCAATACACTGTGGTACACGCTTGCTGATACCTGTTGCACGATCACCACAGCCCATGCCGACCTGCACTGGACTGGCCCATTTGGCCCAACGTCCGCGTCGTTGACCACCGCGGCGGTAGTCGGCGGGCCGACGCTTTACACGATTGTTTGCACGACGCAGGACGGTTACGCCCTTGGACCGGGCTCTTATACCTGGCATTTCTGGGGTGACGACGACTGCGGCAGGCTGTACGACTACACTATACACTTCACGGTAGTGGGACCGGTATGGCCCGGATTCAGAGGCCCAGGTTGGCCTACGTCGGCATGTATAGGTATGCACACAGGCACAACCTACTATCCAGCCTATATGGAATGCCCGTCTCGGAGATGGAGCTATCCCAAGACGGGAGACCCACAGGTCGGCGACTTCTACGCATCGCCTGTGAAAGACTCCGGCGGGAGTGTTTACGTCATCGACACTGATGCTTACCTCACTAAGATAGCCTCAAGCGGCACCCTTCTATGGTCTGTTCACACGGGAGCCCTCGCGGCCGACGCACGTTTCTCTTGCGTGCTCGGCCCCACCGCTACGGACAACAGTATTATCTATGTGCCGTTGGGGACCGAGGTTCGTGCATACTATACATCGAACGGTGCAGAAGTTGCCGGTAGCCCCTATTCGACGGGTACAACTGGAGGTGGAAACAGGATTAGGTCCTCGCTTCTATTGTTTGGGGCGTTCGGTGACTGGACGCATCCAATGCTGGCGTTCGGCACGAGAGCCGACGCGGCCGGCGACAACTTCTTCGTTCTTGACGCGCGTGATGCGCCGAACCTGTTCAACGAGATATGCACGCATGAGTTTGCTGGGCAGCATATCATGTCCACGCCGGCCGCCGATCTCAATGGGGACTACATCTGGGTCGCGACCGACTCCGGGGAAGTTCACAAGTATGACTGGGACGGGTGCGGGGCGTTGCCGGAGGCCACTTTTGATACATCTGTCTATGAGGGCGGCTCCTATGGCTTGATTCATGGCAGTCCTGCGATCGCCACCGACGGCGCTGTCTACTTCGGCGATGACGCCGGGTATTTCTTCTGCATAGGCTCTGACGCGACGCTCGGCACTAGAGGCTGGTATGTCGAGACGGGCGACACTATTCACAGCTCGCCCGCGCTGTTCAGCACCGGCGCGACTCTGTGCGTCGCGTATGGCGACAACAACGGCACGCTGTGGGTCTTCGGCGCCTATCAGGCGACATTCGCAGTGGTCCCTGCGGACGCGTTCTTCACGGCGGGCCCGCAAGGAGGCCCTGGGACGGCCATCTTCGGCGGCGTATCCGTCGCGGCCGATGGCTACATCTACTTCGGGTCTGAGAATGGGCGTCTTTACAGCGTTGACGCGACCCAGGGCGACGACAGCTACGATCACAACCTCTGGGATATCTATCTTGGCGACTATGTGGAGACGACGCCGGCAATCGGCTGGTATGGCGAGGTCGATGTCTGCACAGCGACTGGTACAGGCGCCGGCGGCGTTGTTTACGAGATCATCTCGGACTGCAACGCGCCTTCTACGTCGTGCCTGTCGATCAACTACCTGACGTTCGATTACACCAACGTTCCGGACTTCCAGCTGAGATACCTAGGTACTGATTACCAGTCCGGCATCGAGTCGATTGACTTCTACCGGAAGCCGAAGTTCGGGGGTTCTTTCCAGAATATCGGCACGACATATCCTACGGCGCCTGGGTTCAGCGTTGACGGCACGTTCGACACGTCGCTTGCGACCGAGGGCACTTTCCACTACTACACGGTTGGCTTTGACAGGAGAGAGCCGCCCAACGAAGAGAACCCGCCGGCAAGCTACGACTGCGCGATCATCTATGACGCGACAGAGCCGCTGGCGACTTGTAGCGCGACGACGCCGTGGACAACGTCCGCGACGCTGTCCGTCTGCTTCACGGCTTGGGAGGATATCTCCGCGACGACGAGCGTGTCTGGCCTGCACACAGTCAAGTTTTACACGCAGTGGATGGCGAACAACTGCGGCGCGAGCTGGGGCTCCTGGCAGGAAGACAGCACGGCCGCTACGACGTATGCGACGGGCACGACGCTTGCGACAGACTGCATCGACTGGGTGCCGCCCAACGAGGGTTATTACAACTTCGCATTTGTGGCCATTGACTGGGCCAGCAACGCCATGATCGAGCCGCCGGTCGCGTCGTGCAGCTCCACGGTCGTTGACTACACCGAGCCAGAGTCGCAGACGATTGGCTGCGCCGCGACCAACAATCCTGTGATAACGAGGGCCTACACCGCCAGCGACGCTATCAGTGGTCTTGATCAGATCGATCTTTGGTACTGGTATTCAAACGACGGTGGTGCGAGTTGGACCGGGTTCACCTGGGCATACACGGTTAAGACCGATCCCGATGGCGACGACACCGCATGTGTCTGGGACGGCGACTGGACCTTTGACGTCACAGCGATTGGCGAGGGCATCTATCGGTTCGTTACGATAGCGCTCGATAACGTTGGCAACGGGGAGACGCATCCGACGGATCCGTCTGATCCTCCGTATTATCAGATTTACTACGACATAACCGAGCCTGAGACTTGGGCCATCACCAACGAGACGTATTGGAACTACGACGCCAATTGCCCGACCTGTGGGACAATCGAGGTCTGCTTCGATTCTACATTCCCAGAGCCGGGCGGAAGCGGCCTCGAGCAGGTAACCCTGTGGTGGCGACTGCAAGAGGACTGCGTGGGCGGCTGGACAACCTGGAGCGACACGCTCACCGAGCCGATTACTGGCCCGACGATCTGCTCCACAACGGCGACAGTCCTGACGAGCGGCTGCTGGTTCTTCCCCGCGGCCACAGAGGGCTGGTATGAGTTCTACACGATTGGTGAGGACTTCGGCGGCAATACCGAGGCGCCGCCCGTAAGCGCCGACGATGACGCGATGTACGAGAACATACCGCCTGAGTCTGAGGCGTATGCTGTTCCAGAGTATGCGAATATACCGGTCGATCTTGGCCTAACGAGCTGGGATGACCCCGGACTATGCGCAAGCGGCATCGCTACGGTCGCCTCGCTCTATCAGTTCGAGGGCGAAGCTACATGGTCAACGATTGCGGGCGTTATGATCCCGACGTCAGGGACTGTGTCCTGGCTGCCTGCGCCTCCGTGGGAGGGCATCTACAGGATACTGAGCAACGCTCAGGACAAGGCCGGTAACTGGGAGTATCGCAACTGGGTGATTCTTAACGCTCAGAGCGAGGACGACTGGTTCGTTTATGATGTTACTGATCCGGTAGCGACGCTGACTTGCGTCAGCCCGCCGTATCTGTCCTCTTCCGCGACGCTCAATTATGACTTCAACGACGAGAACGCCTCGGGCACAACTGTATCAGGATTCGATTACACAGAGCTGTGGGGCTGGGATGCGAGCACAGGGACCGTCTGCGTCCTTGCAACTGACACAACTGTATATGGACAGACAGGTCCTGGCACCTCGTCATTCACGTTCACGCCTCCTCATGAAGGCTTGTTTGGCCTTTACACCACGGCTTACGACAGGGCCACCAACTTTGAGGCTGGCGCCGTTACTGAGTGCACGGTAACGTTCGATTGGACGCTGCCGACCTCAACTATCACAAGCGTGGTCCCGACGGTGGCAACGGCCGATCCTGCTGACGAGTGCATTGCGATTGACTTCATCGCGACCGATGCGGTCAGCGGCATCGCAGAGGTTCACCTGTTCTACCGCTACACCGAGGACGGGGGCGCGAGCTGGGAGCCGGACGGCGTGTGCGGCTGGCGTGATTACAACGACGATGTCTCTGGCTCGACTGTAATGGGTGCTACATCGGGGACGTTCACGTTCTGCTTCGACGACCTCGTGAACGGTGACCTTGATGGCTACTACGAGTTCTACACCCATGCCATAGACCACGCCGGGAACAATCAGGCGCCTATCGATGATGACACTGACGGCTGCCAGGACGCGTTTGGCTTCTGCCTGAGAGACACGACCGGGCCGTGGTCGAGCGCAGAGTGCACCGAGGACATCTATCCGAATCACATAGCGGCCACGTCAGTGGTAGAGATCTGCTATGAGGCCGGGGACGGCAGTGGCCTGAACCTCGATCGGGTGGAGCTGTGGTTCAGGTATTACATGGCTTATTACTCCACTTGGACGCACTGGTGCACGGATAGCACACTTGCCTACGAGGGCGCCCCGGTTGCGACGAGTGGTGTCTTCTACTTCGATACACTCAATCCATACAACGCCAACTGGCTAGCGTATGGCGATGGTATCTACCAGTTCTTCACGTTGGCTCGCGACGAGGCGGGCAACTGGGAGCGTATGCCAACGTATCCGCCGAGGGATTACGACACCTATCTGATGGTCGATACCACCGCGCCGACGGCGTCTTGCGACCTCGACGCGGATGTCTATTCCAGCGGGCCGATCGAGGTCAGCTACACGTCATCCGACGAGCTGTCAGGCATCAGCTACGTTGAGCTGTGGTATGCGACTTACGCTTCGGTCTGGCTCTGGGCCACCGAGGGCACAATCAGCACCGATGAGGTCGGCGCATTCACGTTCGATCCATCCGCTCACGGTATCGCAGAGGGGGCCCTCAGGTTCTACGTCCAGGCCCACGACGTTGCGGGCAACTCAATGACCGCTCCGTCTGGCGAGGCAGGTTGTGGTCCCGTCTATATAGATATAGACGATCCGACGATTGTGTGCGATTCGGTTGCTTACACGATGGGCGCGACGGTCGATATCACCTACGAGGCCGCCGACGGCACGACGCAGGTTGATACTGTTGACCTCTATTATAGCTTCGAGGGCGCAGATTGGGTTGACGCTGGCGTCTCCGACGAGAACACGATGGGCGACAATCCGTTCGTAGAGGCGTTCACGTTCGCGCCCGAGAACGGTGAGGGCGAATACGTGTTCAGGCTCGTCGCGACCGATCCGATTGGCCACAGCGCGTTCTGTGAGACCAGCACGATATTCGATGAGACCAAGCCTCAGACTGAGGTTACTGGCGACGAATACGTGATTGGCGGGATGATTGAGCTCACGCTGTTTGGTGAGGACCCGCAGGTAGATACCCGGACGATTTCGGGCATGGACTACGTGGAGCTCTTCTACAAGTATGCGGTAGATGGCGACTTCACAGGCGTGTCCTGGATGACGACCGGTATCACAACCGCTACAATCGATACTCTTGGAACCTATACAACGCCGCCGTGGAATCCAGTTGACGGCGACGGCTGGTATCGTTTCTGCACGATAGGTCACGACAACGCCGGCAACGTCGAGGCGTTCCCGTATCATTACGATTGGGAGCTGGCCTATGAGTCCGGCGCCTCTCTCGTGACCTCGTTCTGCTGGACAAGGGGCGGCCAGGAGTATTGGACAGAAGAGATAGTAATTGAGTATATAGCGACGCCGACGACTACGGCGCTGGATACCGTTGAGCTCTGGTATCGCTACCAGGCGTATCCTGGCGCGGCCTGGACGACCTGGTCATACACGGGCTACATCGGCTATGAGACCTATGGGACGTTCAACTTCGCAGGGCTTCGTTATGGTGACGGTCTGTATGAGTTCTACACTCATGCGACCGAAGTTTCGGGTCTTGAGGAAGAGCACAACGCAGACCCGAACATGCGCTACGATTGCTGGGGCCATTACGACGTAACGGCTCCCGAGTCGTTCGCAAGCGTGGCCGCGACTTACACCAACGCGACGAACATCAACGTTTCGATTGATTTCGACGACTACGTGATGATGGGCGGCTCAGGCGTGGATTGCATCGAGCTCTGGTATCGCCTCGAGGGCGGCACTTGGGAGAACACGGCATGTCAGGCTATCGCCGGCGGCACGCCGCAGGATGTTATCTTCACTGCGACGGAAGACGGCGAGTATGAGTTCTTCTCGATAGCTGTCGATAACGCGGGTAACAGAGAGACGAACCCGACGGACGCCGACGGCACGATCATCAGGGATGCTCTTGAGCCGTGGGCTGTTGCCTCTGCACCCGCCTTCACGAATGATGCGGCCTTGACCGTAACATACACGGGCGACGACACTGTTGGGACGACGCCGAACGTGTCCGGGCTCGACAGCGTGCGCCTCTACTACATGTTCGCTGAGGACGGCGCGAGCTGGCCTGGGACCTGGACAAACACCGGTCTCGTGAGCGACACTGGCGCATTTGCGTTCAATCTGCCCGATGGCCAGGGCGCCTATAGGTTCTACGCGGAGGCCACGGACCACGCGGGTAACGTTGAGACCTTCAACGGTGCGTTTGAGGCGGAGACCGTCTATGACACTGACGTTCCGAACTCCGCCTGCACATCGCCGACGTTTGCAACTGATACGACTGTTGAAGTTGCGTTCACGGCGGAAGACCCGCAGACCGGGGCAATACTGCCGAGCGGTCTTGCGTTCACGGAGCTGTGGTATCGCTACTTCGACGCCCCAACGGATACGTGGACTGATTGGGACGATAGTGGCCTGAGAGGCGTTGGCACCGCGGGCACGATCGAGTTTGACATCGACCTGTTCGCCTACGGCGAGGGCGACTATGAGTTCTACACGATTGCCGTTGACAACGCTGGCAATCGAGAGACCGCGCCAACGGTGGCCGATGACGCAACGACGGTTGCGATTACTCTGCCGGCCTCGATGGTAATGGATGCTTTGACGCCCGATTACTGCAACGACGGCGTCATGGAGATCTATTACGAGGCAGCAAGTCCGGCGGCCGCGATTGTTGACATTGACCTCTGGTATCGCTACTCGGTTGACGGAGTGCTCTGGAGCGTTTGGCAGGAGGCGACAGCGACGAGGTTCGCCGATCGCTTCGAGATGCCGGCGGACGTGCTTCCGATGCCGGTCGATGGCGTTACAGATGAGGGTTATTACGAGTTCTATACGATAGCGACGGACGCCGCGGGTAACGTTGAGCTGCCGCCTCTGGTGGCAGACGCAGGCGTTATCACCGACATCACACCCGTGGTTTCGATGGTTGATGCCCCGGCGTGCACGGGCACGGGCGAGGTTCTGGTTCACTTCTATGCTACTGACGAGCTAAGCGGGCTAGCCAGGGTGGAGCTCGAGATTGCGACAGTTGCCGGCGTTTGGACGCCGACGGGTCTTTCGAGCACGCAAGGCTCGGGCGTGATGCTCTTTGAGCCTGAGACAGAGGGCCTCTACTGGCTGACGACCGTCGGCTATGACTTGGCTGGCAACGTTGAGGGCGACAAGGACCTCAGAGCCGTTCAGATGTCTTACGACCTTACGGCGCCTGAGACCACGCTGACCAGGACTGTTGCTGCAAGCCGCAGTGTGCCGATAGCTGTCGATTACAGCGTTCTTGAAGAGGGTTGCGGCCTAGTCGAGCTCAGACTGTATTACAAGACTGACCCGACGGCCGCTACGTGGTTTGACTGCGGCCTCTCTACCACAAGTCCTGAAGGCACAATCAACTTCGTGCCGCCCGGTCTGCTGCAAGGTCGGTACTATCTTGGGGCTCGGGCGAAGGACGTTGCTGGGAACATCGAGCAGCTTCCGGCGGTACCCAATTACGACATCGAGGTTATCTACGATGTTACGCCGCCGGTTACAACGGTTCCCGATCCGGCTGCGCGGCTCTTGGATGACTGCGAGACGATCGGCGTCTCGTATATCGTCAACGACGCTTACAGCCCGATCCAGACGGTCGCCTTGTATTATAAGTACGAGGATGGCGCTTGGACCGACAGTCTGCTGCGGAAGTCTGGAGCGACGGGCGAGTTCTCCTTCACGCCTCCTGAAGCGTTCGGCATCTACTACTTCATCATGGTGTCGGAGGACGCTGCGGGTAACGCTGAGGAACTCGTTCCGACCGACGATGGCATGGCTTGGTTCATGTTCGACAGCGAGCCGCCATACCTTGTGGCTGGCAGCATCGAGCCGGTGCCTGACGGTTCTGGGTATCCGCGAGACGCGAACATCGAGTTCACGTTGATGGACGATGGCTATGGCGTGGACGTTACGACCATCGAGATTGAGGTGGTTGATGCCTACGCTCGGAACATCACCGCCTCGACGATTTCAATGGATGTAAATGCGGACGGTAGTGTTGATGTGGTATTTGAGCCAAGTAGGCTTTACGGATACGAGGATGTAATCACTGTTTACGTAACAGCCTGCGACCTGGTGCCTTCCGGTGTGCCGGGCAACTGCGAAAACTGCATCGAGACGCCTGAGACTTGGAGCTTCTCCGTTACCGCGAGGCAGGTGCCTCAACTGTCGGATGGCTCTGTAACGCCGGATGTCGGTTACGTGCCCCTCAACACAGAGTTCACCTACGAGGTCACCTATATCAGCGCGACCGCTGACATTCCGACGACCAAGCGTGTTTACATCGACGGCGCGTCCCACGGGATGGAGCTTGTCGCTGGCGACGCGTGGAATGGAACGTATCAGTTCGTGATTGACGGACTGGGAGAGGGCGTCCACGAGTATTACTTCCTGTTTGCGACGGAGGGCGGCGATCAGGCGAGATGGCCGGCGGTTGGCACCGAGGAAGGTCCTACGGTTCATGCCGAGATGACCACGACGCTGTCTTGCTCGGTTCTGCCAGAAGAGCCGAGTGTCCACGACACGCTCGTTATCTCTGGCGTCCTGGGCACCGGTGCGACAGAAGAGACAATAGCGATCAATATGACGAATCCGGTGATATCATTCATCGGGACGGCGGTTACGACGGATGGCGGTGACTTTGTATATGAGGCGTCGGCATCGGTAATCGGCCCGTGGTCTGTGAGCGCGTTCTGGGCTGGCAACGAGGATTACAGCCCAGTTGAGAGCGCGATTGTCGAGTTCGAGGTTGAAAAGATTACCACGGCGCTTGAGCTGGATGTTACGCCTCACTCGCTCAGAGTAGGTCAGACGGTTGACATTACGGGTCGGCTTAACGCTGTGCCGGTGTTCAACGATGGCGTTGTTTATGTCGAGCTGATCAATCCGGCCGGCGAACGTTCAGAGGGCATCGAAGTCGAGCTGCTGCCTGACGGCACATTCGAGCTCATGGGCTTCGACATGCTCACGCTTCTGGGCACGTGGCAGATCGTCGCGATGTTCGACGGAACAGCCGAGTATGCGGCCTCGCAATCCGAGTTTGTGACGGTAGTGGTTACTGGCGGAGATGTGGCTGTTCTTATCCACGGTCATTCTGATCTACCGAGGGCGCGCAACGAAAGACACCGCACGATGGAATATGTCTATCAGACGCTTCGTAGGAGAGGCCTGAGCCACGCTGACATCTACTATCTGACGAACATGCTGGACCAGTCGCAGTATGCGGATGCGGGCTGCAACGAGGGTGAATACGACGACGTGATTACGGAGCTCGTCGATAGAATCGAGGCGGGCAACGCGCCAGAGAACCTGTATGTGGTGCTGATGGGTCAGTCCACGCAGGAGGGCGCGTTCTTCACGCTGCAAGTGGCGGACACCCTGTCGAGCACCAAGCTCCGATCAGACCTCAACATGCTGAAGGCTCTCGCACCAGCGATGGAGACGGTCGGCGTCATGGCGTTCGATGCCTCTCAGCGGTTCGCAGAATACCTGGGGATGATCGCCGACAGCGTGTTCATCTCCACCGCTGTGGAGCCGGATGGCTATACGTATCCAGTTCCAGGAACGGAGCACGGCGACTTGTTTGTTGCTGAGTTCTTCTCCGCGATCGCGTCTGATAAGAGCGTCGATGTGGCGTTCGACATGGGCTACGATTCAGCCAAGGTTCTGCACGAGCCGCAGGAGCCGATGATATTCGACATAGGTGGGCTTGCGCCGACCACAAGCATCGGCAGCTGGACGATCCGCGGCGATATGGCGCCGGTCATACTGGATTATGCAGAGGGAACCACGTTTGCGGACAGCGGCGCTACGCCGACGACCGTTGATGTGTGGGTCCAGGCTGAGGATGACTTCAGGGTTGCCCAGGTCTATGCTCTGATAATGCCGGAGGGTTATGACGCTAGCGCCGTGCCGTTCACAGGCGCCTCAACAGCAGAGCCAGTTGCTCTTGCCAGGCAGGTTGGCGGCTACTGGACTGGTGAGTTTGCTATCGCAGTGCCGGGCGCCTACGAGGTCGCTTACATTGCGATGGATGATGTTGGCAATGTCTCGGAGCTGGCTTCAACCACGTGGGCGATGGCCGTTCTGGAGATAGAGCTTGAGCTCAACGGATATATCTTCCATCCGGGCGACACGCTTCAGGTCAGCGTGGGCTACACAAATGGAAGCCACGTGCCTGTTTATGTTGACCTGTATGTCGTTGTCCAGTTCCCTGACGGTCGCTACCTGTTCTTAAGCGGTCTGTTTGGGCCTTCATTCGATGTCTCGAGCCCGTATTGGACTGGATACCTCCCGTCTGGCCACGAGGAGCCGTTCCCGTTGTTCTGGCTACCCATACCAGAGGTCGGGGGCCTGGAAGGCACATACTATTGGGCCGCGGCGTTTGTCGAGCCAGGCACCACCTGGAACATAATAGCTGTTTCGGACATTCCAGCGATGGAGCTCAGGCCGTAACGCTCAGTTCGGATGAAATACGATAATCTACCGAGGAGGGGATCGGCGCTTGCCGGTTCCCTCCTTTTCTTATTCTTGGCTGCGTCCGTTCAGGTTGGCTGCGAGAGCGAGCCGGACAAGGAGCAGGAGGCGTACGATTCTCTGAAAGCGTGCGTCAACGCTTATTGGCAGACGAGGGTCGAGGGCAAGGTCTGGCAGGATACCGAGCAGTGCTGCGCCTCAGTCGAGGCAGAGGAGTCAGGCGGCGAGGCCAGCAGGCGAGACCCCGTCGCCCCCCAGATTAGCATCGAGCGCTTCGAGATCAGAGAACTGAACGTCAAAAGGGACCTCAAGCGGGCGGAGGTCAAGGTCTGGCTCGAATACAGCATTCCGCTCATCCCAAAATCTCTCACCAACGTAGTGACCGAGAGGTGGCAGCTGCGCGACGGCGTCTGGTGTAGAGTTCCCTCCAACCTGAACGCTATTCTCATTGGCGCAGGGCGGCCCGGGTAGGGGCAATCCACCGTGGTTACCCTTTATAATTGATGAGACAGGGCACAGGCGCAGGGGCCTGCCCCTACGGAACCTGGGCGTGATCCAAAGCGCCGCGCAGCCTCTCGACATCGTACTGGCCGATAAGAGCCATTTCGACGCGAAGGACGAGCACTTGTCGGGCTTCCTCGCCAGATAGGCCGGCGAGCCTGGGCGCGTCCTTATCCGTGGTAACCAGTAGGTCAAATCCGCCGGCCTGTCGTTGCGAGAGAAGGCTCGCGACCTCCTCGCGTGTATAAGCGTGATGGTCGGGGAATGGCACGCCAGTTACCGAGGCGCCCAGCGCGGAGAGAGTTGAGAAGAAGCTCTCGGGCCTCGCGATGCCGCAGAATGCCAGAACGTTTCTGCCCCTCAAATGGTCCAGGTTGAACGCCTTTGAATCCGAAATGCGTCTGAGTCCGGCCGGCCGGTGGACAGAATGAAGAATACTTATGTCCGGGTTGTATCGGCGAATGCCCTCCTCGGTCGCTGCAAGCTCATCCGGCTCACATTGGTCGGCGCGTGAAATTATCGCTACCTTGGCTCGCTCGATGGCCCAGAGCGGCTCACGGAGCGTTCCACACGGCAAAAGTCGGCGGTTGGCAAATGGATACTTGGCGTCGAACATCAGGATGTCGAGGTCCCTTTGAAGCCGAAGGTGGCCGAAGCCGTCATCCATGACAAGCACGTCAGGCGCGAGGCTCTCACAAGCATGTTTGGCTGCCGCCGCCCGATCTGCCGCCGCGATAATCGGAACATCTTCGAGGTGGGCCGCCACCGTCAGAACCTCATCGCCAAACCGGTTCAGAGCTGCCTTCGGCTCGAGAGAATGAAGATCGCCCGGCGCGAGAACCTGCATCGATCGCTCGGAGCGTCCGTAACCCCGCGAAAGGACCGCCACTTGCCTGCCCATCTTTTGAAGCAGCTGGCAGACGAGGACAACCGCCGGCGTCTTGCCGGTGCCCCCGGTCGTGATGTTGCCGACGCAGACTGTGGGGCAAGGCGGCCGATACGTTTTCAGTGTCCCTCGTCTGTAAAGCGCCGTGCGTGCGGCCATTGCGGCGCCATAGACGATTGAGAATGGCTCCAGCAAGGCAAGGAGGGTGGCGGCGCACAGATCGAGAAAGCGCCCTTGCTTCCGATCAGCGGCGCCGGTCGCCGCGCCGAGGCCCGGATCCAGACGCGCCATCACAGCTGCCTTGAAGCGCGAGAAGGACGAGGCGCAGAAATTGGCGTTTCTCAATGTTTTTGGGCCTTCCTCTAGGAAGCCATCGCGCTTAAGATACGACAGTATCCTGTCGATTGCGCCTCGGTTAGCGGCGAGAACGTCCTGGGCCGCCCTTGCCATCCGTTCCCGCGTCTTTAGCGAAGAGAGAATGTCCGAGATTGCCTGGAGCAATTCTGGTCCGTCATTAACTCGCCTCGCGGCCCCGCTTGAGACCAGTATCTCGGCTACGAACCGGAAGTTCTGCATGTTTGGTCCAAAGAGCGTCGGGACGCCGCAGGCAGCTGGCTCAATCGGGTTCTGTCCGCCGGTGACGTTGGGGGCAAGGCTCTTGCCTACGAAGGCAACAGCGGCGATCTGGTAGGCCCGCATAAGCTCCCCGATTGTATCGAGGATGAGTACGTCGAATGTACCAGACGCAGGCCCCTGCTCGCTTCTTCGCACATACGAGATGCCCTTTTTGGCCGCGATTTGAGCGACTTGTCCACCTCGCTCGACGTGTCTTGGCGCGAGGACCAAGGCGAGGTCGGGATGTTTCTCCTTGAGTGTGAGAAAGACATCGAGGACGATCTCATCCTCGCCGGGGTGCGTGCTTCCAGCGACCAGTGTGGTTCTTGCGGGGTCGAGGCCGAAGTCGCTGGCGGTCCGCTTCCTTTCGGCGTCTGAAGTCTTGAGTGATGGGACGTCCAGCTTGACCGTGCCCGCCACACTGACCAGCTCTTCCGGAGCGCCCATCTGCATCAGCCTGGTTTTGTCCTGCTTAGTTTGAGTGAGCATTATGGAGACTTTGGGCAGGATTCGTTTCCACAGTGGCCGCGTGAGTATGTAACGCTTGAATGATCTGTCCGAGATGCGACCGTTGACCAGTGCAAGTGGTATGCAGGCCCGATGTGCCGCGCCGATGAGATTCGGCCAAAGCTCGGTCTCAAGAACGATCACGCTGCGAGGGTTGATCAGCCTCAGGAAACGGTTCGACAGAATCGGCAGATCAAATGGCATATAGACCGTGAAGGCGTCTTGGCCCACCTGTTCTTTGGCGAACGCTTGGCCTGTTGCTGTGATCGTTGACAGAACAACCGGGATATTCAGGCTAGCGAGGCGCCTCGCTATGGGGCAGGCGACGCCTACTTCTCCGACGGAAACGGCATGGATCAGTATCGGGCGTTGGGGGAGAGCTGAAATTGAGGCTCGGGCGTGGCCTATGAATCCCAGCCGGTGCCATAAGTTCGCCCTGTATTTCTTTGAGCACAGAACGATCGGGACAATGACCGGGCTGAGGACAACGAGAGCGATGTAAAGGAGCAGGTTATACAGAAAGAGCATGTTGTGCAGCTATCCGTGAAGCGCTTGTGTCATGGATGGGCCAACGGCCTTGTAGTGATGGGCTCTTGAGCCGCTCGCCTATATTGATTCATCAAATACGGCGTCCGCCACGGGGCATTTAATTCAAGCGGGCGGGTCAGAGCCTTAACAGCTACGCGCGTTTTCTCGAGGCGAGGTGATTGCTCTATCCGTCTGTTTGTGTTGGATTCCCTGAAGGGGAATGACAATAGTAGCCGTAGGCGCAGGCCACAGGCCAAGCCTACGGATTCGAGCCACAAGCCAGCCCCCCCGAGGGTGTCTGGCAATCTCGAAGAGATTGCCAGACACCCTCGGGGCATGAAAACTGCACGCACGCGCACCCACCCCACGTTGCACGTGGGGCTACTCATGTTAATCCCTTTCAGGGATGCGCAAGTCTGCATAACCTCACGTTGCATGAGCACAAATCGCTCCTGCGAATTACTGCCTCGACCACATCTATGTGCATCTGTCTGAATAACCCTATCCGGCCAAATATGCCCGTAATTGTCAGGGCCGAGACCGCGCCGCTACACTACCCGCGTGCGATTATGTCCCTGCCCCACCAGAGCGGCTCTGGCCGCCGTCAAGGCGCTTTTCCTCGCACCAGCTCTTCCGCTTGGTGCGTTATCTCGATCAATCTTGTTTCGAGAGCCTGTCTGAGAGTCTCTACCGTTTGCGCATCAGCGTCCGCCGGCACGTCGAGCGGGTCCCCGAAAACGAATACGCCTCGGCTGAACGGCGCCGGGATGATGAAGTTGTCCCAGCTGTTGAACTCCTTGCGTCTGGAGCACGCGTACGTAGCCGGAAAGATCGGGACCCGGGCCGCTTTCGCGAGCACAATCGCGCCTTTGTGCGCCTTCCACTTAGGCCCGCGTGGCCCGTCCGGCGTTATCGCAACGTCGCCGCCAGCGCGCAGCGTCTCGAGCATTAGTCTGAACCCGGCGCTTCCGCCCCTCGTGCCCGAGCCTCGGATCGACCGCACGCCGAGACGCGAGACAGCCCTTGCGATGAGTTCACCGTCTCTGTGATTGCTGATCAGCACATTGAGGCCGTGGCCTTTGTAGGCCAGCGGCATCATCAGGAGTCGCTGGTGCCACAGTGCAAAGATCGACGGGAGTTTCTGCTTCCATCGGCTCTCCACTTCCTCGGAGCCACGTCTTGAGAATCCTATCGTCCAGCCGAGTGTCCTGACGAATAAGCTTATCAGACAAGGCGCGGCGGCGAGAACGAAACGGTTGTTAAGGCGCATAGCTAACCTCTGGGGCACAGCCCCATTGGGTGCTGGACGCGGATACCGGGATTCTCGGTTAGCGAGAGCTTATAGGCGTTCATGCGGTCGAAGTGCTTGCGCGAGAGAAGCAGAACATCTGTCGCCGCCTCTGCTGGCTTGTTTAGGCCACATTTGACAGCCTCCTGCTGAGCTGGTTTATGTGCTCCGGGGTCGTGCCGCAGCACCCGCCGACCATTGCGGCGCCGGCGTCCGCGAGCTTCGCCGTCTTCTCGGCGAACTCATCCGGAGCCTCGTCATAGACTGCGACGCTATCCTGCATTCTGGGCATTCCTGCATTGGGATAGGCGACGATCGGCATGCGCGTGCACCCTCGAAGCGCTGCGACGACCGAAACCATGTCATCTGCTCCGGTGCCGCAGTTTGTGCCCACGCCATCGACGCTAACGTTTTGGTCTGCGAGCATCTTCACGAAACGCTCCGGGCTTGTTCCCATCATGGTGCGCGGCCCCTGGGGCGTCGGCTCGTACGTGAGGTTGACGATGACTGGGAGCGACTTGAGGACGGACTTCGCAGCTCTTGCGGCCAGAATGGCCTCTTCGGGGGAGATCATCGTCTCGACGATAATCGCATCGACGCCGCCCTCGACCAGCGCCCTGATTTGGACCGTGAACTGGTCGAGCAGAGAGTGTGGGGTTGCAGTGCCAAGCGGCTCTAGAAGCTCCCCAGTTGGGCCGACGCTGCCGAAGATCAGAGCTGGTTCGCTCCTGCTGCACGCGCCGCGCGCTTTTACCGCAAGCTCGGCCCCCGCGCGGTTGATCTCCTGGGTTCTTTCTTGGAGCCCGAACATCTTGAGCTTCTTTGGCGAGCCGCCGAACGTGTTGGTTACGATTATGTCGGCGCCCGCTTTGAGGTAGTCCTCGTGGATATCTTGGACCCTCTCCGCGTGCTCGATGTTCCACAGTTCAGGGCACTCGCCCAGCCCCAGGCCGGCGCTCTGGAGCATTGTCCCCATTGCGCCGTCAACGATGAGCAACCGCTTCTTGGCGATGAGATCGGTCAATCTGCTAGCCAATTTGTAGCAGCTCCTTCACCTTTTGAACGGCCCCCGTAGCGTCATCGGCGTAGCCGTCTGCGCCGATCGAGTTTGCGAACTCCTGGGTAACTGGCGCTCCGCCAACCATAACCGAAACAGACCCCTTCAGGCCGTCTGCTTCGAGGAGCTCGATCGTCCGCCTCATCTGCGGCATCGAGGTGGTTATGAGCGATGATAACCCTATGACTTCTGCTCCGGTTTCCTTTGCGGCCTCGATAAACTTCTCGGGGGCCACGTCCCGACCGAGGTTAATGACCTCGAAGCCATTTCCCTCCAGCATCATGCCGACGATGTTCTTGCCGATGTCGTGCAGATCGCCGAGAACCGTGCCGATTACTACTTTCCCGCACGGTTCTACGCCGGAGGCGGCGAGAATGGGTTTCAATAGGCCGGTCGCAGAGGTCATCGCCCTGGCAGCCAGCAAGACTTCCGGGATGAAGAACTCCTTCTTCTGGAAGCGGTCGCCAACGACCTGCATCCCGGCGATCATGACGTCCAGGACTTCCTTGGCGGATTCTCCCTCGTCAAGTGCGCTTCTGACAAGATCGCAAAGCTGCTCCTGCTGCCCCGTGATGAGAGAATCCTTTATGCGCTTTTCGTCCAACGCTTGTCTCCTTCCGACCGACTGAAACCGCCTCTGAGCCATCACCCGGAAGCCTATCCTATAACTTGAACTGTTTCCACTTCTGATTCAAAGTATAGACGAACGCCAGTATCTCCGCGACCGCTTTGTAGAGCTCGGGCGGAATCGCCTCCTCCAAATCCAGCAGCATCAGCGCCTCGACCAGATCGGCGTCCTCCTTGATCGGTATGTTGTGCTCTTTGGCGAGCTTGATAATCTTCTCGGCAAGGTGTCCAGCGCCTTTTGCCAGCAGCTTTGGCGGGTCAGGGCTCTTGTGATCATAAGAAAGTGCGGCCGCCTTTTTTCTCTCTTGCTTCTTGGCCATCGATCAAAGCCCCGTATCGATCTCAGAGAAGCGGCGGGTTCTCTGTGTCGCTGAGACCTTCTCCTCGAGCGGCTCGGCGCCTTCCACGAACGCCTCGATAATTGCGTCGGTTGTCTTGTCGGTCGCGAGCTCGCCGCTCTTGGAGTCGACCATCCTGAACACTATGCCCTCTGGGACGGGAAAGTCGGTCTCTGGGTCATCCTTCAGCGCCTCTTTCATGAATTCGATCCAGACCGGCAGCGCTGCCCTAGCTCCTGTCTCGCCTTTGCCAATTGGTTTCAGCTCGTCGAAACCGACCCACGTCCCAACCACGAGGTCCGGGCTGAAGCCAATGAACCAAGCGTCCACGAAATCGTTTGTAGTGCCGGTCTTGCCCGCCAGGTTGTGGCCCAGCCCCTTCGCCCTGACGCCAGTGCCTCGTTGAATCACGCCTTTGAGCATGTGGATCATAACGTAGGCGGTCTGTGGGCTGATGATCTGTTCTAAATCTGGTTCTTGGGTATAAAGAGCTCCGTCTGAACGGTCAGTTATCTCCTTGATGAAAACGGGCGTAAATCGCTTGCCCCCGGTTGCGATAACGCCATAGAGGCAAGTCAGATCAAGGAGGCTGACGCCAATCGAGCCGAGCGCCAAGGAGGGAACTGGCTCGAGATGCGATTGGATACCTAGCAGGCGGGCATACTCGACAGCGAGCTCCGGGCTAAGCCTCTTGATCAGGTTGATCGTAGCTAAGTTCTTCGACTTCTCCAGCCCAGTCTGAAGCGTGACAGGCCCGAAGACGCGCTCGCCGTAGTTCTGCGGCTTCCAGACCTTCTCGACCTCGTCCACATAGACCGGGACGTCGAGTACTATGTCGGTTGGGATCATGCCCGAGTCTATCGCTGCGGTGTAAATGACTGGTTTGAAAGCGGAGCCCGGTTGCCGGTATGATTGAACCGCTCTGTTGAACTCGCTTTTCTTGAAGCTGCACCCCCCGGCCATTGCCTTGACGTGGCCGGTCTGAAGGTCTATCGCGACGAGCGCTCCCTCGACCTCTGGCTCTTGCTCAAGCCAAAGCTGCACTGGCCCCTCCTCCTTAGGCCTGAAGTCATCAGCGACCCTGACCTCAATGACGGACCCTGTCGCGAGGCGCAGCTCGTGCTTCTCGTCAAGCGCCCACTTGAAACGCTTCCTAGCGATGACGCCTGAGATGTCGTTGCCCAATGTAACGGTGATCGCCTCGGGTCCAAGTCCGGTCACTCTGGCGAGCGATACCAGCCCGGGCCTAAGATGCGCCCGGTCGAGCTTGTCGTCGAGCTCTTCGTCCTCGACCGGTCCGCGGAAGCCCTGCCGCTTGTCCAGCTCCCGCAGCCCTCTTTCGACCGCGCGCTCCGCGGCCGCCTGCAAACTCAGGTCTATCGTTGAGTAGATGTTCAGACCGTCGCGATACACAACGTCGCTGGCCGAAGTACCAAACAGTCGGCTTTCGGCCTCTTCTACATCGGCCGGTTCGTCCGATGGGGCTTTGAATATCTCAAGCGCGCTGCGCCTGATGTGCTCGAAGAACCAAGCTCCACAGGCCGAGTCGTGCAAGGTGTCCGCGTCAAGCGCGTCCAGGGGGCTGGCGATTGCCTCGCGGTATCGTTGCACAGAAATGAACCCTTCGGTCAGCATCCTTCCGAGGGCGAAGTTCCTTCGGGCTGCGGCCAGGGACGGGTTTCTGAACGGCGAATACCTGCTCGGCGCTCGAGGCAGCCCTGCAAGCATTGCGAACTGTGGCAAGGACAGCTCGTTCAAAGGCTTGCCGAAGTACACCTGTGCCGCTGCGACGACGCCATAGGCCCCGGACCCGAAGTATATCTCGTTGAGGTAGTATTCCAGGATCTTTCGTTTGTTTGAGAGTTTTTTTTCGATCTTGCGGGCGAGTATGATCTCCCTGAGCTTCCGCTTGATCGTCTTCTCGGGCGTTAGGAAGAGGCGCCTGGCCAGCTGCTGAGTGATTGTGCTTGCGCCCTGTTCAATGCGTCTTTTGCGGAGATTTGCCCACGCGGCGCGGAGGATGCCGAGCCAGTCAACGCCACCGTGGGAGTAGAATCTCGAGTCCTCCACAGCGATGATCGCCTGCCGCATCATCTCTGGTATCTCATCAATAGAGGTCCATATCCGCCGCTCGATGTAGAATTCGTGGACCTTCTGTCCTTTGTCATCGAAGACTAGAGACGCCAGGCTTGGCCGGAAGTCGTCCAGAACCTCAATTGACGGGAGGCCAGATGCAAGTTTGTGATACACGAACACGGCAGCGCCGCCCGAGACAAGGGCAAAAAGGACGATGAGCCAAACAATGACCCTAATGAGACGTCTATCTCTTCTGGGCTTGATCATTGTTACCATTGTTGATCTTTGATCTGTTCAAGTTCGTCCTTTCGCTCCGCCACGAGCGCGAGCAGCTCCTCCAGTTGTTGAACGTTCACGAAGGCGCAGACCTTAGCGGTTTTCGTCAACGCCCCCTCTTTCTTAACAACCGAGCGGACAGTTCCGACCCTCAGGCCTCGTGGGAAAACCCCGCCGGACCCGGAAGTGAGAAGCGTGTCCCCTGGCCTGATGTCCGCTCCTGCATCGATATAGACCATCTCGCACAGATTGCTGCCCGTTCCCTGGAGTATCCCCGGCGCTCTCGATCGCTGAACCAGCACCGCAACGCTGGACCTCGCGTCTGTCAGCAGCTGAACCCGTGCCGTATGGCTCGAAATCTTAACGATCTTGCCCACAACTCCGTCGTACGTGATGATGGGCATGTTCCGGCTGAGACCATCGTCGGACCCGCGATCAACGAATACGTTGCTAAAGAGCCTTGAAGCATCGACTCCTATGACTGAACAGAGCAGCGACTCAAAGCGCCTTGACTCATTGAGGTTCACGATTTTTCGTAAGCGCCTGTTTTGTATCGCTGCTTCCATTAGGCTGGCCTTTTTCGCCTCGAGCCTCGAGATGTCCCTTCTGAGTCTCACGTTTTCCTTGTTGGTGTTGACGAGGCAGAAGTAGGTTTCAAGGGTTTCGCCGATGAAGTTACACATCGTTGTGCAAGCCAATTGCACAGGGGCGAAGGCGGCCATGACGGCCCTCTCGATAACGAGCGTCCGGTCCGGGTTACGGATGTCCAACGACATCAGATAGACAGATGACGCAACGTAGCAGACGAGCAACATGAAGGTTCGGTGCCTTCTGGCGAAAGCAGCCATATCTTGTTCCCAGCCTGCCGGCTAGCTGGACATTGATGCGACCTTGCGCAGAAGGTCAAGATCGTTCAGCATCCGGCCCGCCCCGAGCGCGACGCATGTGAGCGGGTCCTCACATATCTTGATCGGAAGTCCCGTCTCGTCCTTTAGCCGTAGGTCGAGGTTCCTCAACAGCGATCCTCCGCCCGAAATTGTTAAACCTCGCTCGGCTATGTCGCCCGAAAGCTCCGGAGGCGTTTTCTCAAGAGCCTGCCTTATCAGATGGACAATCGAGTCGACCGAATCCTTCAGCGCCTCCCTTATCTCGTCGTCGGTCACGGTAATCCGTTTTGGGACCCCCCTTATTATGTCTCGTCCCATAATCTCGACCGAAAGCGGCTTTTGAAGAGGATAGGCGGAGCCCACCTGGATCTTGACGTCCTCGGCCATTCGCTGCCCGATCAAGAGGTTGTGTTTCTTCTTTATGTATTGCTGGATGCACTCGTCCATCTTGTCGCCGCCAAGTCGCAATGACTGCTTGAAGACCATTCCCGCGAGCGATATAACCGCGACTTCGGTCGTTCCGCCGCCGATATCGACGATCATGCTGCCCATTGGCTCATCAATAGGCAGTCCGGACCCGATAGCAGCCGCCATTGGCTCCTCGACAAGATAGACCTCCGCCGCGCCGGCTTTTGCTGCTGATTCTATCACCGCTTTCCGCTCAACTTGAGTGATGCCAGACGGGACGGCCACGATTATCCGCGGCCTAATGAACGGTCTTGAAATCGCGCCGCCCCCGTGGACCTCGCTGATGAAGTGGCGCAGCATTTTCTCTGTTATGTCGAAATCAGATATGACGCCATCTTGCAGCGGTCTTATGGCAAGTATGTTCTGAGGTGTTCTGCCGACCATGCGCCTCGCCTCTTTTCCCACCGCGAGCACCTTTCTTGTATCAGTCTGTATCGCTACGATGGACGGCTCGCTGAGCACTATTCCGCGATTCTTCATGTAGATGAGGCTGTTGGCCGTGCCCAGGTCTATCGCGAGGTCGTTTGAGAAGAATGAGAAAAGCCACTGAAACATCTATGTTACCTCCGCGTCCTGTCCGGTTGATCGGGCAGGAGCCTTAGTGCTAAAATCCTATTCGAATCCAACGAAGTCTCACCGTCTAAACTAAGCGTGGGTATGCTTGCTGTCAAGATAATTGACCGGGCGTTTCCCCGCAGAGGAAACGGGTGAAAGGGAGAAAAAGGGGAAGCCGAAAAGGACCAGGCATCCGCTTCCGGATATGCGTTGGCTCTTTTGAAGAAAGCGAGCACACTTCCATTTGCGTCGTGATTGCGGGTAACGATATCCCACGTTGTGGGGTCTTCTTAGGATGGCTGTATAGCCAGAGGTTCAGCGATTCACGCGTTAGTCGTGGCAAGCGACCTGAATTAGCCTATTTGGGAGACTAGCATGAGCCTAATCAGTGCGATGCTCTTCGGCACTGTCCAGGGTCTGACCGAGTTCTTGCCGGTCAGTTCCTCAGGGCATCTGGCCGTCTTTCACAAGCTCGTTGGCGCAAGGGCGGAGACAATGGTTCCGATGGGCGTGATTGCTCACGTCGGAACGCTTCTTGCTGTCCTCATCTACTTTCGCAGAGACCTCGCGATGTTCGCGCGAGCGCTATCCCTAAACGCACTATCAAGCCCGATACGCAAGCCATCGCTCCTGTTCGCCTCAACGCCAGACCAGAACGAGGAGAGTCGCGTTTGGTATCAGCGGGTGCTTGTGATGATCGCAATTGGCACGATTCCGGCCGTAATCGCGGGACTCGCGCTCAAGGACGCGATTGAGCAGGCCTTTTCGAGCATCAACCTAGTGGGCGCGATGTTCCTTGTTACCGCCGTCGTGCTTTTCCTGACGAGGCTATCGGGCCAGGGCAAGAAGACCGTCTGGCACTTCTGGCTTTTTGGTGCGCTCTTCATCGGGGTGGCTCAAGCTGTGGCGATAATGCCAGGCATCTCGCGCTCGGGCGCCACGATCGCCGCCGGGATATTCTTGGGCTTCAGGCGGGAATTCGCGGCCAGGTTCTCATTCCTGTTATCCATACCGGCCATAGCGGGGGCTTTCTTGCTCGAACTCGACGAGATCGCCCAGGTGTTCAGCACTCAAGGCGCCTTGGAGACCGCGCTGGTATTCTTGTCGGCCTTTGCGGTCGGATACGCCTCAATAGCGCTCCTTCTGCGCGTCGTCGGCCGAGGCAAACTTCATCTGTTCGGCTTCTACTGCCTCGCCGCCGGGATCGTTGCCCTGTTTGCCGTCGGCGCTTAACGGATGCATCTTTTTTGCCGCAAAGATGCACACAAACAGCGGTCTTGGAGGCGGGCTAGGGGAAGTTGCTGGCAAAAGGCCCGTGGATTCGTGCTAGGCCAGCTTGGCCCTGAGTTCATGGAGAGCTTGTTTCGAGGAAGCTGCGGCCTGGGCTCTGATGTTTGGTCTTGCGGCTATTCTCGGGAAGTCCTGTTTGAGTAGAAGGTCGATCTCGCCTCGGTTGAACTCCTCATGCTTCAGGATCATCTGAAGCGATTCGGGGGCGATTTGGCCCGAGAGAGCCAGCTCGAGACACCGCAGTGCGTTGAAGTAGCCGTGGATATTGCTCACGCCCTCGCAGAAGAGGGCGATCGCCTGCTCGGTCTTGCCCGGCTGAGAAAGGAGCTCGTCCAGGTCCTTCAGTGAGATCATGGCGCGGACGAGCTCGCTGAGCACGCTTTTGCACCTACCCGCGCCGCCCGAGAAGTCAGCTGTCAGGAAAGTTACGAAATCGGTCTCGACCCTGAACGTCAGTCTGGACAGGACGCCGGAGAAGTATCGGACGCGTTGGCCGAGCGTTTGGGCAACGAGCGCCTGAAACGGTTCGAAGTATGAGAGCGAAATGAAGCTCTTTTTTGAGCCCGACTTCGTGCTGATTCTGCTTCTCAGTCTCGCCTTGTGAAGGCCGAGCTCGAGCTGCGTGTCGATCATGTCCTGGAACTTGACGACGTTCAACGTTTCTGCGCCCTCGCCCTTGACACCCTCTTTGTAGGGCTTCAACAGGGCGCTCATCACCGGTTCATTCAGCGTTTGCACGTGCGTTCTCTTCGCTCTGCGGCCATTTGCCAGTTGCTCGTCGAGGTCAACCAGATTCAGCACATTATCGTTTCCGAGGGCGAACGTCCTTGACGCGCCCATTCCCCTTGCTCTATGGAAAAATGCGTCCTCACCTCTCTGGTGAAGATAGCGCACGACCTCGTTCAGGCTTCTGAGCTTCGATGCCAGACCTTCGTCTCTCGGGTTCTGGAGCGATTTCGCGACGTCGGGTCTGATCTCGGTCAAGAGTCCCAGCGCCCTCTTGTGTTGCGAGAAATACATCACATCGTCGCACAAGTTGAACAGCAGGACTCGCTTGAGGAACCAGAAGTGAGAGAGGAATCTCTCCTTGATACTTGTGAGATTGGCTCTTATCTCGCTGGAGTCGGTCTGGCTGACCCTACCATAGGATTCTATCAGCGCATCGATGCTAGACATGCACGAGAGCAGCCGCCTGCTGAGCTTGTCACAGATGACTTCGAGGTTATGCTTCTTGCTGCAACGGTGGGTAATGTTCTCGACGCTAAATGGCTCGTTGCCCCGAACGGCGACCTGGGTCATCTTGGAGAACATCTTGCCGAGCTCGCTCAAACTCCTGACCGCCTTCCTGTTGGCCTCTATGAACTGGCTGTATCGCTCGACCAGGCGCCTCAGCTCACTGCTTCTCTCACCTGCCACTGTCGAGCCTCGTCTTTTTTACCTTCGCCGCGATCAGTTTTGCGACAGGGACCATGATCGGCGAGCAGCATATCTCCGTGATGCCAAGATCGAGCAGCCTCTCGAGGCTATACTCGTTTGAGCAGTGTGTCCCGGCGACGAGTATTCGTATGTTCGGGTTGACGCGCTTGGCAGCCTCAACGGCATGTTTGACCAATCTTTCGGTGCTTTTTTGGATAACCCTGAACGGGTCGCCATAGAACCAGCCCCGGTCAACGTATTCGCCCAGAAACTCCTCCGTGTCCTCTCTCACGAGATGGTGCGTCGAGGTGGTGAGCTTGTCGGACCTGATCACGATAAGGTTGGTGTGGCAAGCGATCTTGTCCATCTCGAATGCGATTCCGCTGATCTCGACAACCGGGACCACCTCGTAGTTGAGGTCAGCTGCGCCGCATGAAGCCGCAATCCTATCGGCAAGTTCCCGCACATAGAGCAGTTCACCCACGACGGATATGTAGGGCACCAGTATCTCGACGCGCATCTCCTTGTCTTCGGCCCGCATCTTTTGCATGGCGCTCAATATCGCCTTGATCTCCGTTTCATATACCTGCGGGAGCGTCGTTGCAAGCCGGACTCCTCGTCTGCCCAGTATCGGGTTGTAGTCTTCCTGCCGCCTCTTGTGTTTTCGGATTGTTCTCACCATTCTCTCGACCTGGTCGCTTTGCAGGCCAACGTCGCCGGTGCTTGAGCTATCGCTTACCCTGTTCTTCAGGATGTACTTGGCGAGGTTGATGACGTCAGAGCGATCCTTGGGGAAGTATTCATACATCGTGTGTTTGCAGAGCCTAATTGCGATGTAATCCTCATCAATGGTTCGGAATATGCGCAGGAAGTCCTTCTCCAACAGGGTGTGCAGTTGCTCGCGAGCTCGCGGTTCGTTAGGCGTGCCGACGCTCAGTACATAGTCGCAGAGCGCGAAGTTGACTCGTTTCTTGAAGAACAGGAGGTCTGTGCGGAAATTGGCCACGCCGTCCGCGCCGAGCCTCTTGGCCGTCGCGTATGTCTCGTGGTCTTCCGCCTGCGCATAGACCTTTATGTTGCTGTAATCCTTGACGAGTTCGCAGAAATGCTGCGTGAGCGGGTCCTTGACGCCCGAGACGCGGACCTCCATCCGGTCCCCATATATCAGGCCTCGCTGCGCGTCGATAGAGATCGTATCGCCTTCCCTCAGGAGGCCGGGGCGTATCCCATCGCCTCCATACCTGACGGTGCCGGCTACTGGGTCGATCGTAACCGATGCCTTCACAATGCTCGGTCTGCCGAGGTATCGCGCGTTAAGCGTCGCGTGCGACAGGACGTTTTTTTGAGACGAAACGATCCCATCCACGACTTCCAGCACAGGCATGTGGGACAGCCGCAGCCTGTCGCAGCAGAAAATAACCGGCTCGTTCTTAGACTTGAATTGCCTCACTTCACTGATGTCGAAGCAGACCCTGCCGGTTGCGTAACCGGGCACGAGAGGGCTGCCCTCCCCAATTGGCTTCATTGAGCCGGGCGGGCTGGATGTTACGGTGGCCGAAAGTGCCTGCTCAAGCTGCCTCGGGTCTGTTCTGGCGATAACGTCCGCATCGGACACGATTCCCTCCTCAATCATGTCCAGCTGCGCCCGCAGGAAAGCGGCCGGCGCCATTTTGGCTGGTCTTGCTTGAAGAACGTAGAGCTTGCCTGACTCAAGCGTGAACTCGATGTCCTGGACGTAGCCGGAGTCGAGCTCCAGCCTACGGGCGATCTCGCCAAGCCTCTCGCAGACTCCCGGATGTGTCGATTGGAGGTCCTTGACCGCGCCCTCCTCGCCGAGGTCCCGAACGACATCGTCGCCCTGAGATTGCACGATGATCTGCCCAAACAGCCGCGTGTTGCCCGGCGTTCCGGCCGCTTGACCGGTCGATGGATTCCGGCTGAAGACAACGCCGCTGCCAGATTCGGCGTCGAGGTTCCCGAAGACCATTCTCTGAACGGCTACTGCTGTCTTCAAGGGTTCCTGGATGTAGTTGATGCGCATGAACTCCCGCACTTGCCTGGTTCTGGCCGAGAGCACAACGGCTATTATGCAGCTTCTTAGCGCCTGCCACGGGTCGTCCGGTACCTGACTGATTGTGAGGTATCGGTCGATGAGGTCCGCGAGACTTCCTGCCTGAGAGAGCTTCTGGGCTTCTAGAATGGCCCTGAAACGACTCCTGCCCGTCCCAAGAACTGCACTGCCAAAGCCCTCGATGAACCTTCGGAAACAATCCAAGAGAAGGATGCGTCGTTCGTCCGAGTGGCTGAGGCGCTCGAGCATACTCCTTGTGAGGCCAACGTTGCACACGGTCTCCATGAGGCCCGGCAGCGATACAGTTCCACCTGACCTAACCGAGACAAGGAGGGGGCAATCTATGTCCCCGAACAGCCTTTCCGTTCTCTCCTCGAGCCAATGGATGCCCTCTTTGACTGCTTCCCACAGGCCGTCAGGGAGGAGGAGCTGCTCGATTATTTCGCCCGGCGGCGTGTCGGCCCGGTCCATCCCGGAAAGTACCTCCGCGTTTAGCTTGTTGAACTCCTCCGTCGCCGAGGTTCCGACAATGAAACCCTCTGGACAAGGCATGTCGAGCTCGCATAGCCGCACCAGGCCGGCGCCCTTTACACCCAGGCAAGCAATTCGGAGCCTCTCGTCGCGCTCTAGCGATCCCCCGGGCATGCCCTTGTAGAACCTCAAAACATCGGGAGCGCTCGTCTTCTCTGTCATTTGTCGCCAAAGGTCCTCATTCGGGTCAGGACTCTTCACAAGAACGAGGCGTCTGCCGCCTCACTGCTAGGATCAAAACAAAGCCGGAGCATTTGGTCAACCTGTCAACCTTGAGGTGCTTCCGCGCTTCTACCGAAACTCCTCTTAAGTCTTCGCTTGACCCCGGCATCTGCGTTTGATAAGCCTGTTGGCTATGGATCCGGTTTCACACGTCGCCTGGGGAATTGTCGCAACGAATCTTCTGCCCGAGCCTGACGCGGCGCTGCCCAGAATCGTCATTAGTGCCGCTGCGGCCGCCGCGCCCGACCTTGATTTCGTTACCAAGTTCTTCAAGAACATCTACTTCCTGAAGTATCACCACAGCGTTACCCACTCGCTTGTCGGCGTGTCCGTGATGGGTCTTGGCATTGCTTTTCTGGGGCGCCTCGTGTTCCCCGAGGTTGGCTTCTGGGAGGCCTATCTCGTTGCTCTTGTGGCAGGCGTCAGCCATTGCCTGCTGGACCTCCTCATGCATGGGACGGGGACAATGGCGCTATGGCCCCTGTCGAGGCGCATGATTGCGGGCAGCCTCCTCTTGGGGCTCAATCCCACGACTACTCACGCGAGATGCCACGAGAAGTCGCTGCGCGTCTGCCTCGTCTGCCAGCTTCACAGCGCTGTTATGTCGCCTATGACATGGCTGGGCCTTCTGACAGCAGTTGCCTCGACGTTCGCACGGTCTCTCAGACCGATCGCTGCGCTGGCGGGAGCGGCCTTGGGCGCCTCCTACGTGCTCATTTGCCATTTGCAGAAGAAAAAGTCGAGGCGGATTGCTCTACAGCTCGCCGATGACGCGACGGAGGTCTTGGCCTTTCCCGCTGGTTTCTCGCCGTTTGAGTGGCTCGCCGTTTGTCGGCTTCCTGAAGGGTTCCGATTGCTCTGGCTGAGCTCCCTCAAGGGCGAACTGATGGCGATTCGAACGCTTCCCGCAGCGGCGTCCTCTGCCGCAATCGAGAGGTCGAGGTCAACAAAGACCGTTCGGGAGTTTCTTTCGGCGTGCGTAATCCCGTGGGCCCTTCAAATCAAGGATGGCAGCACGGTTCGGGTGCAGTGGCAGGACCTCAGCTACGCTCTCAGTTCGTCGATGGACCTATACGCGGCCCGGATAACAATGGCCCCCGATTTGACGGTGCTTGATGAGGATTTCCGCGAGCGCTGGCCGGACCTTTGGCGGCCCGGTTAGCCCGCCCCACATCTCATTGCATCCGCGGTTTATGAATGATAGGGGCTAGTTGAGCCTGAGCTCCGGCCAGCAGCGCTCGAAGTTGCCGCTCCGCCCTTTGACGCGAAGGTTGAGGTAAAGCCCCTCGATGTATGTGCCGTCTCCCGTCGGGATATGCGGCCAGGGCACACTCTGAAGCCCTTCGTGGTCTGTCGCGACGACCTCTACCAGATAGAGTCCTGCCCCGATTCCAGAGAGGTCCTCAAACTCGATTTTCGTTGACCACTCGAACGATTGGATGCTGCCCGGGGCCACAAGCCCCCGCTCCATCGGGAAGGTTAGAGTCGTGCCACGGATTCTGACATCGCAAGAGGCGATGGCAGTTGGGTCCCACGGGTCGTTCGCGTCGAAGGCGAAGGCCCTCACAGAAAAGCTGCCGCTCTCGTTTGCGAACATCGCGCTCTGTGAGATGCCGGCTGCGAAGATGAGGGGGTGCCTCGCCCCGGCTGCTATCAAGCTGTTGGGCGCGCCAGGCTCCGTCCCGGGAGCGGTCAAGAGCGCGGTGAATATCCCGTCCCCGGCCACCGGATCGGTATCCTCGCCGCGATCATTCATGGAGACCAAAAGGTCCAGGTCGTTGTAGAAGACCTTGATGCTGTCGATGAACGATGGCCCGTAGGGCAGGGCTACAACTGTGATATTACCGGCAACGCTCCCGTCAGGATTGACGTCGAGGTAGGAGTCAAGTGTGCCGGCGGCCCTGAAAGAGGGATACTTCGCGGGGGCGATCTGGAGAATGTTCACGAAGTCGGAGATGGTTGTCTCTTCAATGATTATCGTGCTGGCGCTTTCCGGGTCGATGCTATACAGAAGGGGCCTCTCTTTGCAGGAGACATCAAGTGTGTGCAAATCGCCGTCCGGGAGTGTGCTAACTTCCCAGACCTCGGGCGGCACTGTCGTGTCATAGAGCAGCTCGGGCGCAGAAAGGTCTATCTTGAGCCAGGCTGAGATTGTGTTCGGATTTGTAAGCTCGTCTGTCTTGACGTATGTGAGACCTCGCTCGGTGTGGTAATCGTCGCCGAGAACCAGCGGGAAGTCCGTCATCTTCCAGTCCGCGATAAGTATCTCCCCCTCTCGGTTTGGGTCTGCGATCGGCGCGTGAACCATAAGGGCGATGTCCTCGTTGCCCGCAGCGACGGTAGTTCGTTCGGGTCTCGGTTGATAGATGAGCGGCAGCACCATGTCATCAGGCGCGGCGCCGTGGAGCGTTATGCCGAGTGCGTGGGGATCGACGAACGAAAGTGACTTGTCGTATATGCTGGCAACCAGCTGGAACGTATAGAATGCTTGCCTGCTCAGCTCTGGCAACATGAATGGCCTGTCAGGGGTGAGGCGACAGCCTGAGTTTGTGTGAGTGCGGTTGATCAGGCCATAGTCTGCTCCCATGTCCCCCGCGTCTCCCTCCTGCATCTGCCAGTGGGTAACGTGGACGTTTGCGAAGTAACAGGTCAGGTGCGATCTCGCGAGGTACTTGGCCATTCTGACAAAACCGCGCTTCTGCTCTCGGCACGGCCAGTTGTATTCGAAGGGAGAGCCGTCCTCGGTGTTGTAGAGCTCTATTGACTCCGGGTCCTG
>CAYZPW010000032.1:0-31508 GCA_964480475.1 uncultured bacterium
GGAGGCGGGGGTTGGGGTTGTAGCGGCGTCCGACCTTAGCGCAAGGGCGGCCGTTCACTATGACGATGTCGGCGGTGTAGTCGAAGGCGCCGGTCAGGAGGGAGCTGCCCACGCCGTAGGCATCGACGGGGACATTATTCGCCTCGAACCGGGCGATTTTCTCCGTCGTGAAGCCGCCGCTCACGACGATCTTGACGTACTCAAACCCCTCGGCGTCGAGCGCGTCCCTGACGTTGTGGACGAGGACCTCGTTGACCCCGGTCGGGGCAAACTCACCCATCACAGCAGTTACCGATCGGTCAACCATCGTGCCGGCCGTGTCGAGGCGAACACCCCACAATCTCTTACCGAGTGCCCTTGCGACGGCCAGGGACGTCGCGACGCAGTCGTTGTCGAAATCAACGAGCGAGATGACCCGCACGGGGTCTGGCACGAAGTCCGCGAACTTCTGCGTGGCCTTGACTGTATCGCCATTGTAAGCCGCGATAAGCCCGTGTGGGACCGTCCCGATACCCTCTTGATCAATCCATGCGCCCTGGGCATCTGTCGAGACCCCACGCGCACCCCCAATGTGCGCCGCGTAGCCATCGCCCGGTTGGGTCGAGAAACGATCGAACCGGGCCGAGAAGAACAGTATCGGCTTGCCGCTGGCGGCGTCAACCGCCCGACGAGTGTTGGTCGCGACTTTGGTCTGGCGGGCGAGGACCCCAAGGTATAGCGTCTCCAAGTGGGCGAACGAGGCGTAGTCCCCTTCAATCGTCATCACGGTCTCATACGGCGCGGCTTCGTCGCCGTCGAAGAGCGACATTATTCTGATGTCACCGGGATTGTCAGCGCATCGCTCGATGATCGCGATCGCCTCGTCGGTCCCGCAGACAGTGACGTTGCCCTTTTGAAAGACCTGCATCAGGACAATAGGGTGGTGATCGTCGCTGGTCAGAATGTCCTTTGTTCGCGCGAAATACTTATCGGTATAACGCCCTGCGCGAATGGGCTTTTGAGGGATGTCGAAGGTGCTGGGGTCGAGGCGCTTTTTCGGCGGCATCTTTCTGTTGCCCCGCGGTCAATCCGTTATTCTTCCGAGAAGCTAGCGACAGCCTCGGCGATCGTTGGATGTATCTCGAAGATGGTCGAAAGCCGCGTTATCCTGAAGATGCCCAATATCGTATCGCCAAGGCCGGCGAGCCTGAGGTCCCCGCCCCGGCTCTTGGCCGACTTCAGGGCCGAAACGAAGATACCCAAGGCGCTGCTGTCCAGATAGCTCACTTGAGATAGGTCTGCTGCGATATTTGGCTTATCCCCAGCGGCAAGGGACCTAAGTGCTTCCTGGAGTCTTTGACCGTCCGTATGCTGTATCCGTCCTGAGAGTGTAACTATCTTTGTCCCGCTTTGGTGCGATATTGCTATCTCCATGGCTATGCGAATCTCGCTCCTTGAGTGTTAATCATATCTGTATGACCGCGCAAACGTCGTATCCTTTAAGCTTCTCCTTACCATTGAGGAAGCCTAACTCAATGAGGAACCTGATGCCGACCACCTTGCCGCCCAACCTCTCAACCAGCCTGGCGGTTGCGGCAATCGTCCCGCCAGTCGCAAGAAGATCGTCCAGCAAGAGGAGTCGCATCCCAGGCTTTATGGCGTCTCTGTGTATTTCAAGCGTGTCGGTTCCATACTCAAGCGCATACGTCTCGGAGACTGTCTCGGCCGGAAGCTTGCCCGGCTTGCGCACAATCAACAGGCCGCAACCCAGCTTGTAGGCCGCGGCTGCGGCGAAAATGAAACCTCTGGCCTCAATGCCGACAATGGCATCTATACCGTCGGACGTGAAGCCCTCGATAACCTGGTTAACCGCCTGTTGGAAAGCGGCGCCGTCCGCGAGGATGGGCGTAATATCCTTAAAGATTATGCCCGGCTTCGGGAAATCGGGAACATCTCGGAGTAATCTGCCTAAATCCATAAGAATCTCCTAACCAATAGTCCGCATGCCTCCGAATGCGCACAAACTAGCATACTCCGATGAACGGGGAACGTCAAACGCACGCTTCTCTATATGTCGAATAAGACTGTAAACTCCTTGTATTTGCCTGTATATGGCATCTGATCAATGTGGAAACGCCTCACACGTGCGCCCACTGGTCCGCGCCTCAAGAGAGCCAGGAATCTATCCATGCAGGTTTGATCGCCCTCGGCATAGACCTCAACTCGCCCGTCTCTCAAGTTCCGCACATAGCCAACAACGCCACACTCGTGCGACTTCCTATAAGCGTAGTCGCGAAAGCCGATCCCCTGAACGAGGCCCTCAATGTATATCTTCGCGGCTACGTTGGCCAATCATTGCTCCCCAGAGTGCCGTTAGCAACAGTTCCCGACCTACCGTGTGAATCCCCTAAGCGCTAGCTCGCTAATGCAGCGCTCTCAACACTTCGGCGAGCATCGAGGCGCCATCCAACATCTCGACCTCGTCGGACACTTGCCATCTTGTCTTCAGTCCGAAGACCCTCTTCTGGAACTGAAGGGCGTATGCAATCTCGGAAAGCGTGCCATAACTCCCGCCAATTGCAACAACAACGTCTGCTGAGAGCACGACGATCATGTTCCTTGCCAGCCCAATCCCCGTTGGAATGAC
The DNA here is from genome assembly GCA_964480475.1 of uncultured bacterium. Lineage (GTDB taxonomy): Bacteria > B130-G9 > B130-G9 > B130-G9 > B130-G9 > CAYZPW01. The sequence continues at coordinate 2,627 of CAYZPW010000032.1, forward strand.
TATGTCAACGTAGGGATTTGCGTCTCTCTTGTCCGCGCTTGGCAAGATGCCGATCGTGGTACCCCCGGCGGACTTAGCTCCCCTGCACGCGTGCTGCATTACGCCTGTGAGTCCACCGCAGACCAGGATATGACCGCTTTGGGCAATCACCTTCCCAACATCAAAAGATAGCGCCTCTATCTCGTCCGTGCATTCGTGACCGCCAATGACGCTTACAATCATTATTACTCCAAATCCTTCGTTAGCAGGTATCCGTGCATATATGCCACACAATCATTCATCAACCTGTCCTTATTATCACAATCCCTATGGTCAATGCAAAAAAGGCAGCGAGAGCTTCCGCAGAAGTGGAACTCTTGACCCCCCTCCGATTCCATTGCCCTTCTTGGCCCGCTTGTCCACCGTGGTTCCCTCGTTGGCCCGCGGCTAAGCGGCTCAGTCAGCCGCCGACGTTTTCGACTGATACTGCTGTGTCTAGGCGCGGATTCACGGAGAGGCGGATCGTCTCCGCGCCCGTTTGCTTTGCTGCAGCCGATCAAGCATCTACCCAGTCCCTTCGGTTGCACGGCTTCCTTCTTAGTTGCGCTGGATGCTCGCTACGTGTGCAAACGCGCACATAGAAACTATGTCGCGAGAGAGTGGGGCGAGTCTATCGACGGTCTGAATACCACGCATACGGGCGCTGCGCGTGATCCATTGATGAGACAGGACTTGCGGAACTGGGGAAACGTGATATATTTGGTTGATGCTGTGAAACCGCTTATGAGATCACGCGATGGCAGTTTTATCTGGACCGTTGGAAAGGAGAGCTAGACCGCGAAGGAGGTTTGTGAAGATGAAAGCCGGGGAGAAATCAGAACATAAGGCGAATCAAGTTCGACTCGCCGGGAAGAAGCGAGGAGGAAAGCGAAAGACGCGCGCCTTCCCAGTCTGCTCTTTTGAGGAGGCGCTTGCCATACCTCAAGTCATCGGGAAGCTCTATTCCTGTGGTAAGGGATGAATAACAATGATTGATACGGTCCTTCCGATTCTGGACAGGTCTGCCTTCTCCGTGTTACCTTTGGAGGAAGCGGATGACGATCTACAGTACTGGTTGAGTCGGACGCCTGGGCAGCGTCTGACGGCGGTAGAACTAAGCCGACGGATGGTATATGGGCACAATCGAGCTACATCCCGACTTCAAAGAGTTCTTGAGGTTGCTGAACTCGAATAGGGTTAGATATCTGATTGTTGGTGGATATGCAGTTGCATATCATGGGTACCCGCGCGCTACGGGAGATATGGATATCTGGATCGATGTGGACGACAAGAACGCCGAAAGAGCTGCCCGTGCGGTTCAGGAGTTCGGAATTACGGCGAGTCAGGCCAGAGAAGATCTATTCATGCAGCCCGGCAAGGTGATTCGAATGGGGGTGCCACCAGTTCGGATTGAGCTGTTGACCGGAATTTCTGGTGTTGACTTCAACGATTGTTTCGAGCAACGCGAGATGATTGAAATCGGCGAGGTCCCCGTCAACGTGATCTCTCTACCCATGCTCAAGAAAAACAAGAAGGCATCGGGCCGGTTGAGGGATTTGGAGGATCTGCGCCATCTGGAGTAACCAGTCAATCCAGATGAAGCCGTATCCTATTGACCATGTTTAGGGCTGGCCGTAAGGAGCAATCGGAGGTATTGATGAGTTCAGTTAGCCCAGTTGATATCGCTGTCGAGTTTGTGGAACGACTCAATCGGCGGGATTTTGACGGTCTCGTCGGACTGATGACGCCTGACTTTCGGCTTAGGCCCGGCGGTGCGGAGGTAATTCGTGGGCCAGAGAAATCGCAAGAGGCGTTGGTCGGCTACGTGTCATCCTGGCCTGATTTCCAGGTCCACGTCTCGGATGTGCACCAAGTCAGCGATACAGTCATTGTTGTTGGAAGGACTACCGGTTCTTGCGAGCGGACCCCAAGGGGAGTTGAGATTCGGCAAAGACGGCTCTACGTCGCGAAGGTCGAGAGGGGACTTGTGTCGGAGTTTCGGCACATAGCTGAGGATACCGATGCGGCCAGGAGAGACCTGGGCATGAGCTCGCGCACGAGGATCACAGAATAGGAAACCGATGGCCTGGGGATTCGATGTGATCAACACCTGCTTAGCATTGACACAAATGGCTTACTGGTGGCATTTGGGCCGAGCGTATCCTGCATTCGCCGCGGCGTTGGGCGGAATCTCGGCCGCGCGGCGAAGCGGGTTGGTTAGCTGCTGGCGTTTTTCGACTGATACTGACTGCGTCTAGGCGGGGCTTGCCGAAGCGGCGGGCCTTTCCCCCTTCGGCTTTTTTCCTGCCGAGCACATCGGCGGACTCCCTCTTCTCCTTGCAATTGTCCGTGAGGTGGAATAGATTTGGCCGCAGAAAGAGAGAGATTCAGGAGAGACAGCATGAAGTTACGCGGCATCGTTCGGGGTGCGACTATCGAGCTGGAGCGACGTGTTCAGCTGCCAGAGGGAACACGAGTCGAGCTTGAGCTCACAGCTGACGGCGACTCAATGGATATGGTCCGGGTGCTAAGAGCGCTTCACGCCAAGCAGCGCGCGAGATGGGGGAAGCCCATTGACCTCGCTGTTCAGTTCATCCGTGAGCACCGCGACAAATGAGGAAGTTTGTCCTTGACGCGTCGGTCCTTGTGAAGATGTTTGTCGAGGAGGAGGGGACACAGAGGGCTCTTCGCCTTCTTGAAATGCGAGCCATTGGTGGGGCCGAACTGATCGCTCCGGACCTTATCGTGCTGGAATCGGCCAACGCCTTCTGGAAGTATTACCAGAAGGGCCTCTTGCCGGAAGAAGAAGTCCTGGAGGCCTTAAGGCTGATACGGCTGTTAAACTTGAGACTGGCCCCTATGCTGCAGCTCATAGAAGAGGCGAGCGCGTTGAGTCTGCGGTTGGGCACTTCTGTTTATGACAGCATTTACCTTGCTCTCGCCCAACACGAGGACGCTCAACTTGTCACCGCTGACAAGCAGTTGTGTGCTCGTGCAGCTCCCTCAGATACTGATGTTGTTCTGCTGTCTGAGGTGAGTTGACAACGTGAGAACGGGCTCGCGGTCACAATTCCCACCAGGAAGCCTGTGACATTCTGCGCCGGGTCAGACCATAAGCCGTTGGGAGCGTGGTGCGCAAGCGATCTCGCGACTGGCTGCTGTAACCCTTCTCTCTTGCCTTGCCTTCTTGACGCAATGCTTGGGCATTATTTATAGTCTGGCCAATCCAAGCTGACGGCCTTCGAGATTGCAGAGGGCGGGGCGAATCCAGTTGAGCCTTCACGGAGGAGATTGATGTTTAGTAAGGTCTCGTCAAGTTACGACCAGCACGAGATTGAGCCGAGGATACTGAAGCTTTGGGAAGCTGGCCGCATGTTCGAGCGCCTCGTGCAGAAGAACAAAGATGGCCCTAGATTCTCGTTCATTGATGGGCCGATAACGGCGAACAATAAGATGGGTGTGCACCACGCTTGGGGCCGGACTTACAAGGATGTATTCGTTCGGTACAAGGCAATGCAGGGCTTTCATCAGCGCTACCAGAACGGTTTCGACTGTCAGGGCCTTTGGGTTGAGGTCGAGGTCGAGAAGGACTTGGGCCTGAACTCCAAGAAGGACATCCGGGCCTATGGGCTGGATAAGTTCTCGACGAGGTGCAAGGAGCGGGTGCAGGAATACGCCGGCGTGATTGCGGAGCAGTCGAGGCGGCTGGGCCAGTGGATGGACTGGGAGAACAGCTACTTCACGATGACGGACTTAAACATCGAGTATATCTGGATGTTCATCAAGCGATGCCACGAGAACGGCTGGCTTTATCGCGGCAAGCACGTCATGCCCTGGTGCATTCGCTGCGGGACCTCGTTGTCTCAGCACGAGATGGTCGATTCGTATCGTGAGGTCAAGCACCCGTCAGTTTTCCTTCGTCTGCCGATTGTTGGCCGTTTCAATGAGTTCTTCATGGTCTGGACCACGACGCCCTGGACGCTTGCCGCCAACACGGCGCTCGCCGTCAATCCCGATCTGACTTATGTAAAGGCCGAGCACGATGGCGGGATAGTCTATCTCTCGAAGGGCACTCTTGCCGATGTCTTGGGCGCTGGCGCCCGGGTGGTCTCCGAGCACAATGGGAGAGAATTCGAGGGCTGGCGGTATCGTGGGCCGTTCGACGAGCTTTTGGTCCAGCAAGGTATCGACCACCGGGTAGTCTGTGATCAAATGGTCGGGGAGACGGAGGGAACGGGCATCGTCCATATCGCGCCCGGCTGCGGGGCGGAGGACTTCGAGGTCCATAAGCGTGAGGGTTTGGGGATGGTTGATCCAGTCGATGAGGCTGGGCGCTACTATGATGGTTTCGGCGAGCTTTCGGGCGTGCTCGTTACTGAAGTCGCTCCGAAGGTTTACGAGTCGCTCGAGCAAAAGGGTTACCTTCTGGGGAAAGAGAAGATTGAACACCGCTATCCGGTCTGTTGGCGCTGCGGCGATGAGCTGATCTTCAAACTGGTCGAGGAATGGTTCATCAGGTGCGAGCAGCTCAGAGAACCTCTGATTGAGGCGGCCAGGACAGTCAAGTGGATGCCGGATTACATGGGCAAGCGGATGGAGGACTGGCTCAACAACATGCAGGACTGGTGTATTTCTCGGCGCCGGTTCTGGGGTCTGCCGCTGCCGTTTTACTACTGCGAGGACTGCGGTCATATAACGATCGTAGGCTCTAGGGAGAAGTTGGCCGAGCTCGCTGGCCTCTTGGTGGATGAACTTCCCGAGCTTCATCGGCCCTGGATCGACGAGGTAGTGATCAAGTGCGAGGAATGCGGCGGCAAGGCCATAAGGACGGAGGACGTTGGCGACTGCTGGCTCGACGCGGGCATCGTGCCTTTCTCAACGCTGAAATACAAAGAGGACCACGAATACTGGGAGAAATGGTTCCCGGCTGAGTGGGTGTCCGAGATGCGTGAGCAGATACGGCTTTGGTTCTACTCGATGCTGTTCATGAGCGTGACGCTTGAGAGCTGCTCGCCGTACGAGAACGTTCTGCTCTATGAGAAGATGTTCGACGAGCACGGCAATCCTATGCACAAGAGCGACGGCAACGTCATCTGGTTTGACGAGGCGGTCGAGAAGATGGGCGCAGACGTGATGCGTTGGCTGTTCGCGTCGCAGAACACGGCCTATAACATCAATTTCGGCTACGGCCCCGCGAAGGAGATAAAGCGGAGGCTCCTCACTTTTTGGAACGCCTACGCGTTCTTCATGACCTACGCGAGCCTCGACCAGCCGGAAGTTAGCCTGACCCTGGATACTATGCCGGCCTCGCCGCTTAGAAACCTCACTGAGCTGGATCGCTGGATACTATCGCGGCTTCACACGGTAATAGAGCGAGCGACGGAGGCTTACGAGCGCTACAGCGTGATTTCGGTGGTCAAGCAAGTTGAGGCGTTCTTCGACGATCTCTCAAATTGGTATATCCGCCGTAATCGCAGGCGCTTCTGGCGAGCCAGCTCCGATACTGACAAGCAGGCGGCGTATCAGACGCTCTACACGGTGTTGGTTGACGTCACGAGGCTGATTGCGCCGATCGTTCCGTTTCTGAGCGAGGAGATATACCAGAATCTGGTGGTTAGCGTTCATTCTGATGCGCCTCAGAGCGTGCATCTGAGCGATTTCCCGAAGGCGAGGCGGGACTTGATCGACGAGAGGCTCGAGGAGGACGTTGCACTGGCGAAGCGCATCGTGAGCCTGGGCCTTTCCGCGAGGAACAAGGCAGGGATCAAGGTGCGCCAGCCGCTGAGGAGGCTCCTTGTCAGGCTCGAAGGCCCTGAGCAGGAGAGCGGGCTGGAGCGTTTCACGCGTGAAGTGCTCGACGAGTTGAACGTCAAGAAAGTCGAGGTGCTCGAATCGCTAGATGGCGTCGCGGCGCCCAGTGTGAGGTTCAATCTGAAGCTCGTGGGCCCGAGACTTGGACCGAAGTTGCTCGAGGCGAGGCGCGTGCTTGAGGCGGAGAGAGTTCGCGTTTATGATAGCGTTGTGGTGGGTGAGTCGGTCTCACTCCCGGTGGACGGCCAGGATGTGGTCTTTGCGCCTTCAGAGCTCATCCTGGATGTCGTGGGCCTCGAAGGCTATTCGGTGGCGGCTGAGGGGGCGATGGCGGTTGCTCTGGATACCGTTCTAGACCAGGAGCTTTTCGTCGAGGGGACGGTTCGGGAGCTGGTACGGCACGCACAGGTTATGCGGAAGGACGCGGGGTTTAACGTAGAGGACCGGATCGATCTTTATGTCATCTGCGGGGCTCAGGCGAGGTCCAGGATCGAGACAAGGGTCGATTTCTTGGCGCGGGAGACGCTCGCGACGAGTGTGAGGTTTGAACAGTCTCCTGATGGCGCGTTCTCAAGGACTGTTGTGCTTCAGACTGTTCAGGGCCAGAAGGGTGAGGAAGTGAAGCTGGCCGTGGTGAGGCGCGGCATGTAGCCGGTTCGTTCCGACTGAGAGGTCGCCAAATGGAATACAGCGAAAAAGTCATCGACCATTTTCAGAACCCTAGGAACGTGGGTGAGATACCAGATGCGGACGGTGTTGGGAAGGTCGGCAATCCGGCGTGTGGCGACATCATGGCGCTGTATATTAAGGTAACGGACGGCCGGATCGTTGACGCGCGTTTCAAGACTTTCGGGTGTGGTGCGGCGATCGCGACGAGTTCGATGGTGACCGAGCTTGTCAAGGGCAAAACGATAGAGGAGGCGCTCAAGATCTCGAAGCAAACCGTTGCAGAGGCTCTCGAGGGTCTTCCGCCCACGAAGATGCACTGCTCGAATCTCGCGGAGGACGCATTGAGAGCGGCGATTGAGGATTATCTTAAGAAGAGCGGTGAAAAAGGCCTTCTCAGGCGTTTTTTCAAGAGGAAGAACCGAGCCAGGAACGACGCGAAGAGCGACCCCGGGGGCTAGTTCCCTTTGTGTCGGCCGCAGTTTAGACGGCTTATAGAACCTGCAACAGGGGGCTTCTGGGAATCTATCCTATGTTGTGACTTTAGTATCTCAAGCGTGGTGAAGAGACCACGGGCGTCCGATACGGGGTTGGGCACAAAATAATGTGTTGTTCATGTATATAGCAACAACATATAGGAACCTAACGGAGGCGAGGCTTCTTAGTTGCTGTTGACACGGCTCAGCGGATGGCGCATATTCTTGATAGGTTGGCTTGCGTGGTTTGTGCGAGGTCGAATGCGTTAGATACGTTTGGCGGAGGAGCCAATGGCGGAGATAGTGTGCCCTCACTGTAGGGTGAAGGTTCCGATAAAGGATGTAGCCGACGGCCCGGCGGAGGAAATCGTGGAATGCCTGAGCTGCGGGATGCTGATCGACGTCAAAGAGATCTCGCGGCGTAGTGAAGAGCAGGATGTGGCAGCTGAGTGGGATAGCGTCAAGGCACGGCGCAAGAAAGAGGTCAATTTCATCGTTGTTATAGTCCTGTTGGGCCTGCTCATCGCTGGCATCACGATATATATGTATTGCATACTGAATCCTTAAAGAAGCATCTGGCATTTTTTCTTGAAGCTCGGCTTTCTTTAGCAATCAGGTCCTTTATGTAGCGTGGTCAAGTATTGAGGGACTAGTCACTTTGAGAGTGCTAGTAAACGAGATCAGCGATCTTGTAACGCTGGTGTTCGGCACCATCCCACTCAGGGATGTGATCTGTCTGATTTTTGTCGTCGTTACGTTTGCGTTTGTTGTTAAGGCGCTTCGCACCAAGGGACTTGCTCGGGATGCTCGGCGTTGGTGGCGATACTTCCTCGTTGTTACGTCACTTTTTTTCGCGAGCGAGCTGTTCCGAACTGGGCGCCTGTTTTTGCGGCCTGAGAGCAGCATTTCGGACTTTTTCTTTCTTCTGAATTACCTAACAATGGCCCTTGGATGCATCGTGCTCCTTGCCCTCATTTTCTGGTCGTACAGGCGACTTAATATCTTCCAGTGATGTAGTCGAGAGCTGTTATGGACATGCCGCTCCTCGTAAAGATCGCTCAGATAGCCTCAGCGCTGAGCATATTCTCCGCGATAATTGTGTGCCTCGTGAATTTCGTCATGACAGGTCGTTCGGGTCGGGTCTGGGTCTTGCTGACGGCGGGGCTTGTGGCGGAGTTTTTGGTCGTTTTCAGGGATATCGTTGATATTTGGGTGGGATTTGGGCCGTTTGCGGAGGTTTTCGCTAAATTCGATTATATGAGCGTGAGCTTCACGTTCCTGTTCGCGGTCGCAGCGCACCAGTTCATCTCGTATAAGCAGGACGAGCTTTTGAGAGCGTTTGGGGCTTCTCAGACGGCAAAACGGGTTCTTGAGTCTTCACTTGGCGCCATGGGCGACGGGTTTGAGGTGATTGGGTCGGATTTGCAGGTCATTTACTCGAATCTTGTGATGGAGGAAGTCTTGCGACGTTCAAAAGCGGGGTCTTGTCCCGCGGGGAGGAGATTGTCGAGGACGGGAATGGTTCGCAGCGCGTTCTGGACATAGTCGTTTCGCCGATTATCTCGGGGGACGGCCAGATACTGGCCTGCGTTCGGGTGGCCCGCGACATAAGTGAGATGAAACAGATGCAGGAGGCGATACGGGACGCGAATCTGAGGCTTGAGGAGAAGGTTCGTGACCGAACGGTGCAGCTTGAGCGCGCCCTCGACCAACTGGGCCAGACTCACGAGCAGCTCTTGCAGTCCGAGAAGCTCGCGGCGCTGGGGAAAATCGCGGCCGGTCTTACCCACAACATTGCCAATCCGCTTTCGGTCTTGGGGCCGAAGCTCAAGCTCTTTGGGGACTACTTCTGGCACGTCGACCGGGTTCTTCGTGAATACTGCGTTCTGAATGAGTTGCAAGACCCTGACGAGATCAAGGAACGGCTTGCAGGTATTGCAAAGAAGTCCCAAGAGGGCAGAGGCATCGGTTACTACTTGCGGAAGCTGAACAGATTCGTGGTGCCATGCGTCAAGGAAGTTCACAAGATTGAGAAGATTGTGCAGGACCTGGTGGATTATTCGAGGGTGCACAGGCCGGCAGTTGAGCCGGTGGAGATGAACGAGCAGATACGGCTCGTGACTTCGCTTTTGGAGTATGAGTTCAGGAACTCGCAGATACGGCTTGACACGGATTATGCCGATGGGCTGCCGCTCGTGGAGTGTTATGCGGCGGAGGTGAATCAGGTGATCGCAAACCTACTCGCCAACAGTATAGAGGCGGTTTCAGTGAAGCGGAGGATGGACCCGGGATTTGAGCCTGTGATAAAGATTAAGACCCAGGCCGAGGATTTTGCTGTCAACATAAGCATTGAAGATAACGGCATTGGCGTTAGCAGGGACGACCTGCCGAGGGTTTTCGACCCGTTTTTCACGACCAAGCCCGCAGGTGGGGCCGTCGGCCTCGGCCTTTCTGTTTCAGCGGGAATAATAGAGAAGCACGGAGGCAGCATCCGGCTTGATTCGGAGCTGGGTGAGTACTCCAGATTCGTGATTGTGCTCCCGACGGAGCTAGCTGAGAAGCCGGAACGCGGAGGGTACGTGGAGTAGCCAGAAAGTGTCAATTGTCAGGGAGTCTGCTCAATATAGTGGTTGACATATACGGGGGGCTCTCTTATATTCCTTTTTCTTGGAGATTAGGATAGTAGTCAAGCTTTGGGCGCTGCGCGCGCCAATGCTGTTATGTAGGGTTTGTGTAGCGCCGTATTTGACTATATTTCGTATTTTTTGTTTCTTGGCTTGCGGTAAGCGCTGCTTGGTGTCTTGCTGAGGCCTTTTGGATAGATAGTAAAGGAGGAAAGCAATGCGAAACCGGGGATGGTTGATACGATCCGCCGTCGGGCTTTGCAGTCTTGTGATGTTGTTCGGACAAGACGGCGCCTTTGCGTCGTCAAGAGGCGACCAGATACCTCCCGAAACCTATATAATGGGTAGCGGCAACAAGGTCTATGAACCCTACTTTGATGACGACTTCAGCGGGCGCTTTGATCCCGGCGAGCCGTTCGTTGATATGAACAGGAATGGGCTTTGGGATGTGAACGTTTTTGTTGCAGAAGGGGGAGTAGTCACCTCAAAGAATGCGATGTTCTGCTATGCAGCGGTTGACAATTCTATCACCGACGGTCTTGAGAGGGACAACAACGTTGGAAGGATGGAGTTCTCGTATTTCAACCCGTTCACGAGCGCCTGGTCTTCGTTTACCAACCAGTCGTATTGCGTGTTGGAGGTTCCGGAATCCATTTTAATACAGCCGGTGCCCAATTATGATGTGGCCTACACTTTCAAGGTTCGTGCTAAGGACCCCTCGGGCAACATCGATCCTGAGCCTGCGACCAGGACGTTTTATGTTGGCGCCGGATACCTGGGAACAGTGACGAGTGTTGGCGCAGAGACGATAGTTGACAAGAGCGCGGCGTGGTCAGATCAGGCTTTGGTAGGCCTTTACCTTAATCCCAATATCGAGCAGACGCAGACTTTTCTGATCATTGGGAATACCCTCAACGTGATATACGTCGAGGAAGGCAGCCAGTTGCAGGCGATCGCGAGCGCTGGCGACAGCTTCTGGGTCATCTATCCGATGATAACCCCGCCGAGGTTGTGCGTTCGGGACATAGCGACCCGTGATTCCATCTCGAGGATAGTAGTTGGCACCGGCAATCAGCTTCAGCTTGAATGGTCAGAGGTGGCTGCGGGCTATGAGGCGCGGGTCTCTTATGACGTGTTTCGAGACGGCGTTCGCATCGGTACTGATTACGCATCTTCTACGTTTACTGACCCTGACAACGCGGATCCAGGCACGCCGGCCCCGATAAATGGGCAGACATACGCGTATCAGGTTGAGGCGAACGTTACGACATCGATCATGAGTTACAAGACGGTTCGTTCCAATGAGGTTTTAGCGTCGCCGATCGATCTGACGGTGCAATCGAGCGACATACTGCATGTTTCACCAGGCAGCATAACGATGGGTCGTGATACGAACGAGGTCGTTTTCACGGTGGAGAACACAACGAAGACGAGGCCGGTGAATTGGTCGATTTATACCGACGTGTATTATCGAGCCCCGGACGGCACACGGACGTATGGGCAGTATCTCTGGGCTGGTCGTTTCACGGACGCAGATGTGATCGCTGAGGTGGGCGGCTCTGCCAATGCGAAGGCGGGGGTTCGGCTCATCGACACTACGGCGAGTTGGGAGCTGAACGACCTTGCCGGTCGGAAGATCACAATTGCCGAGCGCTTCGCCGACATGAATGCCAATGGCGTTTACGAGTGGAACGATATGGACGGGGACGGAGAATGGGACTACGGCGAGGGCGAGAAGGATGCCAGCGGTGCCGGGCAATTTGGGCGGATCGAGGAAGATGAGTTCGTGATCACGTCGAACAATCGGACAAGCCTCACTGTGGATCGAGATCCGACCAGGATTGGTCGCAATGCGGATGGCCAGGTTGACGACAGCTCCGGCGCCGGGTCCTACTATTACATTAGGGACTGGTTCCCGATGTCTGCGCTCTCTTTCACGCGCCTGACGGGCGAGGTTTTGATGGAGCCGCAGACGTTCAAGATGAAGCTTGACAGGAGCCGGCTTCCGACCGGTTGGTTTATGGTTTACCTTTATGTTGAGCAGAACGGCCGCGATCCTGTTCCGGGCAACAGCAATCCGCTCGATCCCATTGTGTCTCAAATAATGATTCGCAACGGCAATCCGCTCTCTATCTCGCGCATTATTGGTGTGCCTAGTGAGGACCCGGGCTGGGGTTCTGACCCTTCACCAAGCACCAGCGGTATCGCCCAAGACACCATTACGCTAGCCTTCAATCTGACTGACGGCGCAACTGATTTTAGGATCGGGGCGTTTCCGAGACACAAGTCGTATTCGTATTGGGGAACACCTGGGACGCAGGCAGACCAATTTGGTGATATGTTCATCGGGTGTTTTCTCAATCCGGATGTCTCCGATCTTGCCTACTGGGCCTCTAGCGGCCTAGCAGTTGATAGGCCGCCGCAAGTATATCGCATAGCGTCTTACACCGTTCAGGGCCAGGTTGGCAGCGCAACACCAGTGTCCACACAGGTTCAGCTAGAGATGCCGGGGAGCAGCAACGGTCACATTGGCGTTGATAGAAGGGACTATCCGCCGCCCCAATGGTTGGGGCAGTTTGGGGCCACCGGCGGACTGGAATACGTGGTTTATCGGCCTTGGGGCGATGGCTCAGGACAGCCACCCGGTTCGGATTCCATGACCATCGACCGCTGCTGGAGCTACGAGGACTATGGTGTGGGGGAAGCTTGGACCAGAGGCCAGTGGACAGGGGCTGACGAGGTGATGATCCGCCTGGATGGGACCTCTGTTCGAATGGGCGGTTACGGTATTGACCCGGACGTTGTTGCAACAGCCAAGGGCGACGATAACGATGTTCTGGATTACTGGTGGCGCCAGCTGCTAGTCGGCGAGACGACTGATTATCAGAACGGCATTCAGACCGGGAACGTCAGGGACTATTACATCAGACCTTCAGGTGCTGATGTTCCCTGGAAAGGCTGTAAGTATGTCATTACAACAGGCAGCGCCGAAGACGAGCGCGCTGGCGGTCTCAGAGAGAACTCTACCGTGGTCCATGATTCGGCTTTCGTTGGTTCTGCCATCGCACTCGATCCTGTTGGCCCAATGGGCCCCCTGGCCGCTGGCGAGCATTACTTCATCACTCAGGCGTATAACCCCGAGCCATTCTATTCGTCTGACTGGGTCATGAGTTGGAAGAGTTTTCGGGCAGGGATGACAGATGTGCAGCCGTCGCCTCCTATGGTGCCAGAGATGACCGGCGGGGCAGTTGGCTGCGACTGCGCACCGCCTGCGGGCCAGATCGGCGCTGGGGTTTCGTATAAGGATGTGAATCACAACTGCACGTATGATCCTTATCCGACGCTGACCTTTCTTTCGACGGACATCACTGATGGCGGCGCGGCCTCGTTCTTGAGTTTCGTCATCTATGACAGCGACGGCGATGACGCGAGTACCGGCAAGCCGAGGCGCTGGAGCGTCACGCCTTCCAAGCACACGATTCTTGAGGCGAGGATACCGGGCGATTCAACGGGCCGGTCGGACTGCAACGACCCGGACGTTTGGGGCGGGGGCATGGTGCTTGGGAGCTATCCGCTTCTCGTCAACGGTGATGGTGAGCCTTTCTGGGATGCTAACGGAGATGGCCTTTACGATGCAGGTGACACGCTCTACATGGACCCACCCTACGGCAATAGGGACCCCAGAACTTGGCGGTCCAACTACATCGCTGACGATCTTGAATCGCAGGACCTCTTTGCGGTCATCGAGCCCGGTGAGGTTGTTACGGGTTACTTGATCCTGACCAACAAGAGCGTGAGGGACGCGCTGAGCGTTTCTGCTCTCATAGCGGAGTATGATCCGTATGTAACGCTGATATCTAACAACCTCACCATGTATGACAACGTTGCGAGCGGCCGGACCCTGACGGCCGTTCCTGTTGAGTCAGGCGTTTCGGATGAGGAGAAAGAGCGATATTCGTTCAAGTTCAGGGTGTCGGAGCAGTTGCCGTGCTACACCAACGGTTACGACGTGACTTTCTACACGAAGGTGTTCGACAGCTGGGGCGGTGATTCCTATGACGATTCGTTTAGGGTGAAGCTCTTCAGAATCGATGGGCCGACGGTTGTTCCACCGGCTATTGATGATGATAGATACGGATACAGCGGGACGAGTCCGTATAGCAACGGCGACGGTTTGATTCAGGCCGGGGAGCGAGTAGAGATGTTGGTTCGGCTTAGAAATGAGAGCTGCCTGCCAATCGGCAACAACAGTCAGACTGGGCAGCTCATTGCGCAGATGACGATTGACAACCCCCAGGTCACGCTTCGGTCGCCAGGCATGGGCCAGATTCCTGCCGCGAGCACAAGGAACTACTTGCACATCCTGCCCGGGGACGAGGGCATACCCTATGACGTCAGCCCGGAGTTTGAGATAGAGGTTGCACAAGACTACGATGGCTCACCGATCCCGTTTGAGTTGACGTTGACAGGGGCGGTAACCTACGGCGCGGCGCCACCCCCAGCTGCGGAATACGTTGGCCCCTGTGCCTACACGTGGCGGACGTCGTTCTGCGAGAACCCGATGATCAACTGGATCAAGCATTACAACAAGCTCTCTGGGGTCTCGACTGCGCTTTTGACGAGTACCTTGATCGACCAGGATGCCCTGTTTGTTCCAGGAAGCCTTTCGGGATTGATGCTCAATCCGAACACCAATCAGTCAAAGACCTTCGAGATCATCAGCAACTCGGTAACGAGCATCAACGTTGACGGGGACCTCCGAACGGTGGCGAAGGTTGGCGATCCCTATGAGGTTGTTAGGGACGCCTTCAACATCGTGCTGAGCCCCGGTGAGACGATTGAGGTCGTCATGAGGGCTGCTCCGGGGCAGATAGCGAGTTTCAACTTCGAGAAGGTTACTCGAGAGAGAGTCTCCGGCATCGTTAATGGTATTACCGGGGACACGTTCGTAGATCTCGCGGCTGATTTCGAGATCGGCTCCCTCGTTGGTTTGAAGCTCCTCGTGAACGGAACGACGACATACAACATTGTGGGCAACTCCGCCAACTCCATCGTGCTGGACAACGCTGCGGGAATCAACTTGGGGGACACTTACGAGACGTATGGCTCTGCGACCTTGGTCAGGTTCTTTGAGAGCAACGTCCGTATGTTCGACGACGGCCTACACAAGGACGGCGCGGCCGGAGACGGTGTGTACGTCGGAACCTACACTGTCAGAGAGGGCGACGACATCCTGGCAGAGGTCGTCGGCTACCTTGAGGCCACAAGCAACGGCAATGTTGGCTACGTCTATGCGTCCAAGCCTCTGATGATCGACATCGAGGTCCCGCTTGCGCCTCAGAACGTTGCGGCGATGATTTCGACGGTTCAGCTGGGCCAGGACGTCATAAGGTTGGATTGGGACATAAGCGATGAGTATGACTTCCAGTATTGCCGTGACGCGGGCTATGCGATCTTCAGGACCACAGACCCCAGTCAGATTCCGCGCACGCCCGTGGATATTCTAACCTGGGCGACTGGGGTGTCGAGATCGCTGATCTTCAACGTCACGCCGCCCGAGCCGTTCACAGACTTAAACGGCAACGGAGTCTGGGACCCGAACGAGAGCTTCAAGGACTGGAACGGAAACGGCATTTACGACCCAGGCCCGTATTGGGTCGATCCCCTCACAGAATCTGGCGTGACCTACTACTACTTCATTAAGGCGTTCGACGCGTATGGCAACAGCAGTGATTACTCCAAGGTGGTCGGCATTACGCTTTACAGCGCAACGGATATGGGTGTTGACAACATGCCGGACTCCTGGGAGGCAAGGCATGGCCTGAAGCAGGCGATGGCGTTCGACACGTTCAACGACGATACTGACTATGATAACGATGGGTTGACCAACTACGAGGAGTTCCTGCTCCACACGAATCCGACCGATCCGGACACCGACAAGGACGGCGAGTGTGATGGCTCGGAGTATGACAGAACGGACGATCCTGTCTCTGCAATCAACCCCAGCGATGAGGCTCTAGCGTTCGACATCAGGCCGGGCGGCTACGCTGGTATATCTTCTTATACGCGACCTGAATCCGTCGAGCAGTTCTGGTTTGTTGATGAACACGCCGATTGGGTCGTTCACCAGTTTGAAGGCGCGTATCTGTTCGCTGGCAACAACACGAGCTTTGAGGTGATTGACAACACGGAGACTTCCCTCTTGGTCAGGAGCGGTCCAGATGCCACTGACATGGCCTTGCCCGACTACTACTGGATAGACGGCGCCAAGCACGTGTGGCCCGATACGGCGATCACCGGAAAGATCTCGTCGGTTTACGGCATCGACCCGCGGACGATTTCGATGAGGATCGATGGCGCCGAGGTATCATATAGCGAGCTTGTCATAGCCCCCATCTATACAAAGGCGTACGGCGATTTCAGCGCAGACGAGCTGGCTGAATGCTGGGTCGTTGACACTTACAACGACAGGATCCTCGAGCTGGGCGGCGAGACGATGAACGAGATCGCAAGCATAGCGGGCCGCGGGTTCTACAGGCCCCAGGGTTTCGCTATCGATCCGACGACCAAGACGTTATGGGTTGCTGATACTGGCAACAACGAGGTCGTCAAGCTCAAGATACTCTCGTCGCTTTCTGGTACGTGGACGAACATCCAGATAAACCCGATCATGGGCACAACGACACTTACGGATAACACCGCCAGCTGGACGCCGGGAGCGCTCGTCGGCTATTCTGTCAATCCCAACACGGCCCAGGCGGGTGGTCAGTGGTATGAGATCACGGCCAATACCGCCACGTCTATCACGATCGATGAGCAGGTCCTGGTCGGATTGGGCAGCACTTACGTGATCAACTACTACGAGGTCCGGGAACAGTGCCGCATCATCGGCTTGGATAATCCGACGTGCCTCGCCGTTGATTGGGTGAGCGGCAATTGCTGGGTTGCTGATACGGGCAATGACCGGGTTGTGCGACTTGCGAGCAACATTGAGAACTACGGCGCGATTTACGATCTCGATGTGTCCGTCGGTTATCACACCGCGATTGGTGGGACTATGGGTGTCGATAGTCCGTTTTCAGAGCCTCGCTTTGTGGCGGTCAACAGCTATCCGTTCCCGCTTGAGGCGCGAGGCGCTTGCTGGGTCGCTGACACGGGTCATGGCGACGTCGTAGAAATCTCGCCCGGAGGCACGGCGATACTCAGGCGGCTTCATGGTTTTGACCATCCGAGTTGTGTCGCCCTTGACTATTACCCGGGCGGCATCTGGATAGCTGATAGCGGCAACGACCGCGTGGTGAAGCTCTTGAGTGATATTCCCGATGGTTATGACATAAGCGCTAGGAATTATCCCGAGATGGATATCAAGGTCGATCTGGAGCCGGATAGCTATCCGACCGGCGTCGCGGTCAACTATGTTACGGGCGGGGCCTGGGCGGCCCTCATGGGAAGCGGCCAGGTGGTTCGTATCTCCGCCGACGGGGCACTTTTGACCACTGTGAGTGGTTTGGTGTCGCCCGCAAAGGTGAGCGTCGCCTCTTATAGGGATTTGGCGGGCAACGTTGGCCAGTGCTGGGTCGCGGATACAGCGGCCGACGTAGTCTATAAGATAGACCCGGATATCCCGGACGGCTACAACATGCTCACGGACAGTGGCTACATCCAGCGCACCGCGACCGGCTCTGTTTTAATGCCTTCGCTCGTCCTGGTCAATTCTGGTGGCGTTCAGGCCGGATACAGCGTCGAGTATCAGCCGGCGCAGCAGTTTGGATACGGGCAGGTGGTTGACGTTGAGATCGAGGCGACAGACCTATTCTTGACAAGACGAAATGGTTTGGGCAATCACGGGTCCGCGGCGTTTGACTTCACCACGGTCGAGCGCGACACGTCGGCGCCATTCTTGGCGAACCAGAGCCCACCCAGGAACTCCCACAACGCCAGCGTTCACGGGCCGGTAGAGTTCGATGTGCTTGACACCGGTACCGGCGTTGATGGCGAGACAGTCCAGCTTTGGGTGAATGGTGTGCAGGTATTCTCGGGCATCGCGGAGAACATCCCAGGTGTTTACGTGGTGCCGACATACAATGAAGATGAGATGGCGCCGGGTTACGCGATAGCGTATCAGCCGAGTCCGCCGTTTGGGTATTACGAGAGGGTGACCATAGAGGTCATAGCGGCCGACTTTGCGTTCCCTGAGCCAAATCGCGGCAGGCTTGAGTATTCGTTCTACACTGAGATCGATAGGCTTCCGCCGATGGTATATACTGGCTCCGAGCGGCCTGCTCCGGGCCAGGACGATGTTGATCCCAATATCGAGACGGTTAGCGTTATCATCTTTGATACGAAGACCGGCGTTGACCCGGCGACGATTGAGGTAACTATTGACGGTAAGCCGGTCGATTGGGAGCAGCTAACGCTTGAACCCTGGCTGCACCCTGATGATTACCCAGGCTACCGGATAACTGCGCCGATAGGTCAGATTCTCACCTATGATCAGGACCTTACTGTGTGTGTGCGTGCCGCAGATACCGGTGGCGACGAGTTCACAGGCGCGAACTGGATGGAGACCTATTGCTGGGAGTTTGCGACAAGCCCCGACGCCAACAAGCCGTACTTCTGGAATCGGCATCCTGATAAGGGCGAGTCGGGCGTGAGACCGAACACCTACGTCTCCTTCGAGGTCTTAGACGATGAGGAGGGGGTCAACGTGACCTCTATCTCGCTCCGCCTCAAGCCTCTCGATGAGTGGGAAGATATCGATCAACAGATGATGATCATCGTCCCAATTGCGCAGGGCTTCTCGGTAACGTATCAGCCGCTGGTGGAGTTCGCAGACAACACGATTGTCGATGTTGAGCTGGGCGCCAGCGATCTCGCTGATCCGGCGAACGCTCAAACCGAGAGTTACAGGTTCACGCTTCAGGATACGTTACCGCCGACGTTCGACCCGGTAAACTTCGCACCGAGGCACGGCGCCGAGGAGGTGGCGGTCAATACAGTGATCTCGCTCGTCGTGAAGGACGAGCGGAATCCCGAGGCCGGCATCGAGTTCAACTCCGGCATCGACGAGTCTTCTGTCATAATGACCTTGAATAATCAGCCTCAGTCGAACGTTCAGGTTGAGTTCATCATCGCGCCCTGGGTAGCACTCATCCATTGCCAGGCGAGCCTCGAGCACTGCCAAGATGTCGTCGTGAGAGTTGAGTGCAGGGACCTCGAGGGCAACAGCATGGTGCCGGCCGTTTGGAGCTTCAAGACGGACGGCTGTTACTCCAGAATAAGGGTCCCCGAGACGCTTGAGTTCAACAGAACGCCGAAGGACGGCGGCCCTGATGTTCAAACGCTCGCAGTCCAGAATGTCGGCTACCAGGTTCTGACGGTAAGCGACATAGAGATCACAATTGGCAGCGCACATTACTCGCTGCCGGAAACCCTCCAGCTGCCGCTTTTGATCGATGGCCAGGATAGTTACGACCTCGATGTATCGTTCTCGCCGAAGAGATTCGCCGAGATAGGCGGGCGGATAAAGTTCACCCCGGCGGCCGATAACGGCGATACCCCGCCGGCGGTTTATACGGAGCTGGTTGGCACTGCGGGCTATCCGCCTGTTGTTGAGATAGTTACTCTGGAGTATAGCGAGGTCTCAAGCGCCAGAGGCGGGCCGTTCTTTGCGTACGCGGAGGTCGGCGACCCAGATGGCGATGCCGACATTGAGCGAGTCGAGATCAAGATCCAGAGCGATGACATGGATCGGATCGATTGGGGTGTGATGCACGATGACGGGATTAACGGTGATATAAGCGCCAGAGATGGCGTTTATTCGTTCCAGTTTGAGTTCACTTCCTCCGTCCCGCCAGATGACTATCTCGTGACCGTCGAGGTGATCGACAGCATCGGCTACACCAGCACGCCGTGGCCGTATCTGCGAGTGGATGAGCATGCGAGCTTCACAGGCACGGCGTTCGACGACTACCTGAGGCTCGAACCTACGATCTCGATACTCGCTCGAAGCGGTTATACCAAGGCGTTAGTTGACGCTCCTCCGGCGAAGCGCAGGACGAAGGCGCCTCCCTCAGAGCTCGAGAGGCCCTGGATACAAGCGGCAGGCTTTGGCGGCTGGGAATATACGTTCATGACCACTCAGGGCGGCAAGCTCATGGTTCATGCAAGGGTCCGCAATGACGGTGGATTTGGCAGATTCGGCTGGGGACGCATCGATACGGTCGAATTGTTCATGCCCGGGCGCGAGCGAATCGCTGATGGCTGGTTCCTGACGGACGATGTGCGAACTGGCGTGTATGACGATATTGCCAACGACGGCAGGTTTGTCTTGCAGTTGGAGGACCTTGAACTGGAACTTGCGAGTGGTGATTACATACTTGAGTTGGTAGCAACAGACATTTACGGTAACGAGAGCCTCGTTTGGCCATACTTCCACGTCGAGTAATGGCGCGGTTCGTTTGAAACTTCCGATGGAGGGATAGTAACGATGGGGAGCCCAAGGCGGACATTTATACCTCTTGGTCTGCTGCTGATAAGTTCGGTCTTGTCGGTCGGCATGGCATTCGGCGCCTCAACTGATGTTGAATGGCGAATGTTGCAGCATAATTCTCAAAGGTCCGGCTTTGCGGATGGCGTCGGGCCGGTCATTCCTGAGGTACTGTTCGAGTTCGAGACCGCGTATTGGGTTCGCTCATCCTGCCTGATCGCGCCCGATGGCTCCGTTCTCGTTGGCAGCTACATGGGCATGTTCTACTGCCTGGAGCCAGACCTTTGGTCCACACCCAGGTGGTGGATGGACCTCTCAAGCGACATCGAGGGCACGCCGTGCCTCTCACCGGATGGCATACTCTATGTGCCAACGATGGATGCGCGCCTCGTCTGCATCGATACGAATACCTCCAGCGGGAGCTTCGTGGACGAGAAGTGGGATTATCAAGGCCCGGCGGCCATCAAGACGTCGCCATGCCTCATGGCGGATGGAGCGATAGTCGCAACCTTCTCGGACGGCACGCTGGTTGTCCTTGAGCGAAATGGCGATGTCCGGTGGGCATTCTCCTCCGAATACGGTTTTGAGGCGTCGCCCGCGGTCGCCCACGACGGGGCCGTGGTCGTCGCGGACGCGGAGGGCCGCGTTACGGCTCTCAATCGAGAGGGCTCTGTCCGCTGGACTTACGACACGTTCAGCATGGTGTGTTCATCGGTTACAACGTGGTTTGATACGGTCTATGTTGTCAG
Source organism: uncultured bacterium (assembly GCA_964480475.1). Taxonomy (GTDB): domain Bacteria; phylum B130-G9; class B130-G9; order B130-G9; family B130-G9; genus CAYZPW01. The sequence continues at coordinate 23,460 of CAYZPW010000032.1, forward strand.
CTACGATGGCGTAGTCCACGCGCTGTCGCTTTGGGACGGCTCGCCGGTCTGGACGTTTGAGACGGGCTGTCTGAACATCGGCTCCTCCGTTGCGGTCGGCGCCGATGGCACGCTCTATTTCGGCACGCAAGAGGGCTTCCTTTTCGCACTCTTCAGCTACGGCGCAGAGAAATGGCGCTTCACCGCGGCCGGCGAGATCGAGAGCTCCCCGGCGGTCGATGCCGACGGCAAGGTATACTTCGGCTGTTCCGACTATTGCCTATATTGCCTGGACAGCGTGGGCGATCTTGTCTGGAAGGAGCGCAGAAGAGGCAAGATAACGTCGTCGCCCGCAATCGGTCCGGCCGAGCCGTTCGTCGATGAGGATGGCAACGGGGTCTGCAACGGCGATGAGACTTTCGACGATATCAACTTCAACGGTCAGTGGGACGGCAACTGCGTCTATGTGGGCTCTTGGGACCGGACGATCATGGCCGTGGGACAGAAAACGGACGCAGTGCCGCGGCTTTCCGACGGCTATGTGTTCCCTGACAAAGGCGGCGTCTCGACAGTGTTCACATACTCCGTGGGGTACTATTCCGATCCAACAAGCGAGCCCGATACGACTTGGGTCGTGATCGACGGCAGCCCCTATGACATGACGCTTTACAGGGAGGATTACTACGGCCCGGGCATCGATGAATATCGCTACGAGACGCAGCTGCCGGTCGGCGAGCACAACTTTTACTTCTCGTTCAGGGATGCCGATGGCGACAGAGTTCGGTTGCCGACCGATGCCACGTTCGATGGTCCCGAGGTTGGTGGCGACAACAGGCCTCCGGACCTCGTGATGGGTTATGTTTCTCCCGCTTCTGCGACGCTTGGCTCGACGTTCACGTTTGCCGTGGATGTCAACGATCCGGATGGGGATGTAATAGAAGGCGTCTATCTTGTGTTGAATGCCCCGGGGACGAGTGAGCCGGCCATCTATTCGATTGAGGACTTCGTAGCGTCAACCAAGAACGAAGGCTACTTCACGTTCAGACAGAGCCTCGTCCTTAAACACGTGGGCGAATACGAATACTTGTTTGGGGCAATCGACGCGCGAGAAGGCATCGGCGTGCTCCCTGCCCAAGGCTGGTATCATGGGCCGACGGTTACGCCTTGCACAAGCCCCTGGCCCATGTATCGACACGACCGGAATCATACCGGGCTCTCAGTCCTCGAAGGTCCCTACATCTATACGCTAAGGTGGGCCCGCGCCGCAGGAGGCGGGATTGTCTCATCCCCCTGCATTGGCGCTACGGGCAACATATATATAGGGGCACTTGACGGGACGCTTTACGCATATTCACTCGACGGGTTGCCGCTTTGGAGCTTCTTCACCGGCGACAAGATCGCGTCCTCGCCAGCTGTCGGGTACCAGGATGTCATCTATTTCGGCTCTGACGACGGCGCCATCTATGCGGTCAGAGATGGCGAGCTGCTTTGGCGGACGCAGACGGGCGGTAAGGTTCGTTCCTCGCCGGTGATGGGCTCCGGCGGAGCGCTATACGTTGGTTCCAACGACGGCCGTCTTTATGCACTCGACAGGGACGACGGCACGGTGCTGTGGCGATACAACATCGGAGCCTGGATAAATTCCTCGCCCGCCGTGTGGAGACTGCCCGACAGGGACATCATCTACGTTACCGCCATGGATGGGAACCTTCACGCGGTTCACAATCTGGACACTGGCGGGGTCTATTCCCTCCAGCTTTTCCACACCGGCCACTGGGTAACATCATCGCCGTGTGTTGGTCCCGATGGGACGATCTACTTCGGCTCTAACGATTGCAACATCTACGCGGTCGATCCCAACGGCAACCTGCTCTGGTCTTACGCGACCAATAGCTGGGTCCGCTCGTCACCCGCCCTGGACAAGGACGGTAACCTCTACGTGGGCTCGCTCGATCACAACCTGTATTGCCTCGACGCCGACGGCCAACTGAACTGGAAGGTCGATCTCGGCGACCAGATTATCGGCTCGTGCGCGCTTGACTCCAAAGGCTACGTCTTTGTGGGCACCAACTACACGACCGCAGAAGGCGGCAAGCAATTCTGCCTCGACAGAGAAGGCAACATCGAGTGGCTGTTCCAGACGAACGAGGCGGTCAATTCCTCCACCGCGATTGGCGAGGGCAACATGGTCTATTTCGGCAGCCTCGACTGGAACCTCTACGCCTTTGGTGGGCGCGACGAGATTGCGCCATACATCCTGGGAGGCGGCTTCTGGAACAGCAGAGTCTCGGCTCGCGACGGCGGCATCCTTCGCCTTATAGCCTACGTGACGGACCCCGAGAACAACGTCGAATACGTTGAGCTGTTTGAGATGGGGCGAGGCTCGCTCGACCTGTATCTCCTGGACAATGGTCTTGGCGGGGACGAGGTGGCTGGCGACGGTGTCTTTTCGATTCAGATGAATCTCGGCCCAGGCGATATGATTGCCGGACCACACTATTTCGAGCTGATTGCGCGGGACAGGGCCGGCAATAGGAGTGAGATTTGGCCCTATCTCGAGGTTAGACGCGAAGGTCTGCCCACGCTGCTCGGAGCCGATCCTTTCGCGCCGCTCAAGAAGGCGGGCTTCAAGGTCATGGACGTAAGTACAGACGGTGTGGCTCCTTTGCGCTTCAGGGCGTTAGCTCCCACGGCGCTTGCCGGGTATCCGTACAATCCTGATGCACCGATTGTGCTCGAGGCGGGATACGGCTACACCAGAATAACTACGGAACATGGCGGACGGCTTCAGGTATTTGCCAGAATAGCTGATCCTCGGGGGCCTGGGAACATCGAGAAGGTCTACTTCCAGCTCTGGATGGGAGGGGTCTGGAACGGCATCGAGATGCAGAAGGACTGGACCCAGGCCGACATGTATATACTCGACGTGAATGTCGGGGCTGGTATGTATCCAGGCGCGTATATGGTCGATATAAGCGTTACGGACGTTGATGGCAATCAGGGACGCTGGCCATCAATCACCGTCTGGGATTGACCAGAGGTGCGCAAGTTCTTCTAGTAGAAAACGAACAAACTCCGAACCGCGAACGGGAGCTGCCGCGAGGGCAGCTCCCGTTTTTTGCTTTAGCTCCCCCAGCGTCATCCCGTCTATGAACCGCCGAAGGTCCCCCTTGCGCTCTTGGCTCTCGGCTTCAAGCGCCACGTCTGGTATGAGCGCAATGTCGTCGCTGGTCAGGCCGGCCTCCAATATGGCCCTTTTGATGTCTCGACCGACCAAGAGGCCCGCCACGGTTACGCTATCGCCAAGGAACTCATTGGGCACCTCAACAATCGACAACCTCGTGCCCAGTGTTCGGTTCAGCCGCTCGACCGCCTGTGAGATAACTGGGGCGGCGAGCTTCCCCGTGAGTAACACTGCCTCCGATCCCGATGTTCGCTCTCTGTCCCTCATACTGGCCAGCGCCTCGTCAATATCCGCCACGAATCTCGAGGCGATGCCGACGCCGTTCTCGATCTGCTCGAACGCGCCGTATGCACTTGCGTCGGGGAGCTTGGCGCCCGAGATCAGGTAGAACTCGTCGCTCAGAAGAAGCGCTTCCCTGCCGAGGCGCTCGCGAAGCTGGGCCTGAAACGGTCGTATCTCTTGGATCAGCCCCGCCGCATACTCGGGTAAGACGGGTTCGATTTTCGGGAGCCCGGCTCGAAACCTGGTCAACCCGACGGGCACGATCGCGACTGTCTGGACGCCAGGGAATAGGGATGCCAGGTCGGAAATCGTTCGCTCAAGGACGTTCCCATCGTTCAGCCCGGGACAAAGCACGATCTGGGTGTGAAGCGTTATGCCGGCTCTTACGAGATTCCTCAGCACGGGGAGTATCGGAGGCGTGTTCGGGTTGCCGAGCATCTCTGCCCTGATTCTGGGATCAGTTGCGTGCACAGAGATGTAAAGCGGCGAGAGATGCAGTTTCTCGATCCTCCTGAGGTCGGCCTTCGAGAGATTGGTGGCCGTGATGAAGTTGCCGAACAGGAAAGAGAGTCGATAGTCCTCGTCCTTGATGCAGAGCGACGGTCTGAGCCCCTTTGGCATTTGATCCACGAAGCAGAAGAGACACTTGTTGGTGCAGGTTCTGGGCTTGATCGGCTCGAATGCAAGGCCTGTCGGTTCACCGAGTGTGCGAACGATCTTCGCCTCGTGCTGCTCCTTGTTCGGGGCCACGAAACAGATGGCGAGCTCCGCGTCAGATGAGGCGAACATGAAGTCGATCGGGTCGTTCATTGCGACGCCGTTGACGGTCGTGATGCTCGCACCTTTCGGGACACCGGCCGCGTCTGCCGCCGAACCAGGAGCGACATCGGAGACTGTTATCGGCAACGGCTATTTGCCCCTTTCGGGAGCTTCTTGATCGAGGTCGTCTTTGCTCTGCTCCCTTGACTCGGCCGCCGGTTCCAGTGCGGCAGGCTCAGGTTGGACTTCTGGCTGCTGGGCCGGCTCAACTTTGGGCTGCTTGTCCCCATCGTCGGCGGCTTCCCTGCGTATTCTCCTGTGGAAATGTGTGAAGAGGACTTTGAGGACCGCGGCGCAGGGCACGGCGAGTACGATCCCCACGAATCCCCCAAGAGTCCCGCCAATCAGCAGCGCCAGGATTATCAGCAGCGGATGCAGGCCGACCTTCTTCCCGACGATCTTTGGCGTTATCACGAAGCCCTCCAGCGTCTGGACGCCGGCGAACAGCAGGACAACGTAGAGCGGGTTGAGCCACCAGGGATCGGAATGGAAGCCCGCGACGATCGCGGAGGGGATTAGCCCGGCCACGAGGCTGAAGTACGGGATGATGTTCGCAAAGCCCGATATGAACCCGAGCAGCGGCCAATACGGGACGCCTATCAGCCACAGCCCGGTGCAGTAGAGCACGGAGAGGATGAGCGCCACGAGGAGTTGGCCACGGACCAAGTTCCCAAGTGTGCGATTGATCTCCCTAAAAAGCCCCACCACAACGTCCCTTCGTTCCGGAGGAATAACTGCTACGGCGCCCTCGGTGATCTTATCAAAATCACGAAGTAGATAGAACACCATTACTGGCATGATCGCAATGCCAACGAGCCAGAGTATGAATGCAACGATGCCCTTGAATGTCCCGGCGATGATGGTTCCGATTGGTTTCGCTGCTTTGCCGGCTATGGCTTTAAGCGTGTCCGCTTGCGGGGTCAAGGTGTCGATGAATGATTGGACGTCGGAGGGGAACTTCTCGCCAAAGACGCGCTCCCAGAGCGAGCTCGCCGCAAGCTTGGCCTTCTGAAGATAAGCTGGGACCTGGGCCGCAAGCTCCGCCACCTCGCGGCAAAGCGCCGGGACGATGAATATCAGAAGAAGGACGACGACGGCCACCATCAGGGCGGTTACGAGGATGATGCCAAGCGTCCGGTTTACACCAGCCCTCTCCAGCCAGCTGACAACCGGGCTGAGCGCGTAGGCGACCAGCGACGCGAAGACCATCGTCCCAATCAGCGACCGCAATTCCCACACAACGTATAGCGCGAGTGCAAGCCCGAGAAGAGATAGGGCGATCAGGACCGAGCCTGAGATTGGCTTGAATGCTGGCCTTTTCGTCTTTTCGCTGGCTATCGTCCTGCTCCTCACATTTAAGTTCCGGCCCGCGCTTTGAGGCTAAATCAGGATGTGATATAAGCTAGAGGTCAAGGATAGTCAGTGCGGTGTGTTATCTCAAGCGACAAGAGATGTGAGTCGGGCGTGAAGGTTACGAGACTGTGAACTTGGGCAGAATCATCGGTAGAGTGGTTGCGACGCGCAAGGACGAGCGCCTCGAAGGCAAGAGGCTGCTGCTGCTTCAGCCGCTCAGGAGCGATCGCACGCCTGTCGGGGACCCAATCGTTGCCGTCGATTCGGCGGGCGCAGGCGCCTCGGAACTCGTCTTGTGGGTAACGGGCAAGGAGGCGGCGCTGCCGTTTGGGATGGACGTTCCCGTCGATGCGTGCGTCGTGGGCATTGTAGATGGCACAGATGTCGCAGGATAGCCGTTACATGGCGTTCGGGCTCGCCACATCCACGGCGATCCATGTCCTCGCGGCGGTTTTCATTCCGGGGCCAGCGCCCGCCATCGAACACCAGGCCCAGGAGGAGCTCATCGACATCGAGCTCTTCCCACTTGACTATGGGGCGCTGGGCTACGAGGCGCTAGCGATGGGCGTCTCTAAGAAGGAGGCTGAGCTGCTGTCGCAGCTGTCCGCTGACACGCTTGCTTTCGCCGAGCAGCTCCCGTTGGGCATCTTCATGCGTCAGCCGAAATCCGCATCCTTATCAGATGATATGAAGATTGGCGTCGAGGACCTTCCACAGAGGCGCCTGCCCGAGATGGTTGAGAAGACCCTTGAGAGGCTTGCGAAGTCCCGCCGGGAGACCGGGAGAGCAGGAGAGGAGCGGCGCAAGCCCTGGTCGCTTCCGCCGTCCAGGCCGAAGGAGAAGGTTCGCCTTCCTGATTTCATAACGCCCGGAGCTGCCTCAGGGCCGAAGGAGAGGTCGGCGGTCAACGTGGGATCCATTATTGGCCCAGTGTCCGCCAGGCGCGTTGTCCACTGGCCGCCGCGGGACGAGGTCGAGATCTCGACGCCCGGCAGCGTCCGTATCAAGTTCTGGGTTCAGCCGGATGGCACGGTTGTGCGGATCATCTTCGAGCAGAAGCTCGACGCGAGCCTCGACGACTACTCAGCGAGATACGTCCGGGGCCTCAGGTTCGAGCCGCTCCCTGAGGGTAAGGACTACATCGAGTGGGGCGCGATAACGCTCGCCTTCCGCCCGGAGTAGGCCGTGGCGGCTGAGGGGGATATGCGGCTGTCCTCTTAGTTGTTCGTCCTGTCGGCCCTTGCCTAACCTCAGAGGGATACATGACTGACAGCCCCTGTTCGGAAGTCTGGGTATTCTGCGCGCCGACGGCTATCCGAGCAAGCGGAGGTGGCGCTTCGTAAGATCGCTGACTGGGCAAAGGGCGCGGCTTCGCGAAAGTCAAACCAGCGCCCAGTGGGCAAGGGCGCGTCTGGTTCATTATTCGACACGGCCAATTGCGGGAGGCGGGCCTGTTGCATCTATTCAGGACGACAGGCTGCCGCTCGCAATTTGAATTCATCCTATTTCTGTAAGCCCCTCGTTTTTGACATCAAGTCTCTGAAGTCTTGGGATCGGCCTTTCTAATGTGGCGCGCCTGGCGGGATTCGAACCCGCAACCCCTGGCTCCGGAGGCCAGGTAGCATCGTTGGCAAGGCCGCAATATAGCCTATGATCCACAGGCTCAAAAACCCAACGTGATCCTAACGTGATCTTTCTGCGACGCGTCCCGTGCTGACCTCATCCTCGACCATCACACCTTCTTGACCCAACTCAGGTAAGGATTCGACGGCCTGTCGCAATCGACCCTCGGAGACATGCACGTAACGAATGCTCATCGATAAGGTGCTGTGTCCCATAAGGACCCGAATGGAATGAGCGTCCGTCCCTTGCTCTGCCAAAAAAGTCCCGAACGCGTGCCTTAATGAATGGAATGTTATCGCCGAGTCAAGCGCCGCCTTGCGCCTCGCAGTCGTAAACGCTGTCCTTATGCTCTTGATTCCGCCGAATACGTATTCTCCACGTCGCGGAAGCGATTGTAACGCCTTAATCGCTTGCTCTGAAAGCGGAACGTGGCGAGTAACTCCGCCCTTCGCAGCCTCAACCCAGAATGTCTTGCGAGCGAAATCGATGTTAGTCCACTTAGCGGACAACAGCTCGTTGCGCCGGCAGCCCGTGCAGACCGCTAAGAGAACGAGCGGATAGAGATAACTAGGCCCCTCACGACACGCCTTAAGCAAGCGCTCAACCTCCCCTCGTTGTGGTATGCGAGTCCGTTCTCTCTCGTGGAGCTTCGGGATTCCGGATGCCGGATTGCCCTCAACCATCCCAGCCCGAATGCCGAAGTTGAAGCAAGCTCGAATGAAACTACATTCGCGGTTTAAGGTGGCACGGCTAAGTTGCATATCCGCCCGATGCTGGCGATACCGTAGAATGTCCCCGGTTGTGATCTC
>CAYZPW010000032.1:31548-33273 GCA_964480475.1 uncultured bacterium
TAGCACCGGACGGCAACTCCACTCATCGCGCGCGTTGCCACTTGGCCTCGCAAGATATTCCTTGATCAATGTTCCAAGCGTTGTCCGAGCCTGCTTCCTCTTATCGAGATATTTGCCCTCTGCAACCTCTACACGCCGTTTTGACAATATTTGAAGCGCAAGTTTCTTGCTTGCTGTGCCGCTACTCTCTCGCACCATGCCCCGAGGCGTTGAGTAATGAAGCCACCAGCAACCCGAATCGCGGCGCCGATACAGTCCTCGAACGCTCGACTCGCGGACCTTCTCAGCCATCGGCCCCCCTCCTCTTCCCCTTCGCCAAGTTCCGACGATACGCTCGGCTACTCGCTCGAGACTGGCACTCCCGCGAGCAGAACCGCCGACTTTTATACACAGGAAAATACTGCTTACACCTCTTACATATCTCAATTGGACGGCCAACCCAACGCCGCAACCAACCGGGAACCTTCTCCTCACTCACCCTCATCAGGTCCAGCAAATAGACGCGCACCACCGGCGCCCAGCACTCCAAACCTAACCGGCCCACATTCAGGCGCCGCCACATCCTCATCAACGGGAAGTATTTTCTTCCCTGCCGTGCCAAAAGCCCCGCCTGTGGGTCCTCAGCCGCCCCGTAAAGCACCTCGCCCGCCTTCGTCCTCTCAAAAACCACTAAGTCCGTCGGCAGCTCAACTCGCACTTCCACCTGCGACAAGGTCACCCCTTTCCGAAGCTCGGGCGGCAGATGCCTGAATATCAATTGCCGCAACCCCTCGAATGAACCACCACGGAGGGGAGGGCCCACACCGACACGAGCAGCATAAACCTCATAGCCTGACGGACCCAAATACTCTGAGATGTCCTTCGCATTGATCCCAGCTTCTGGCACGTCCCGATACACGAAAAGCCCATACTTACCGCTATTTGCACGCATCCGCGTATCCCCTCTCACATAGAAGCCCTTCTATCGCCTCATCTCAGCCGCACCGTTGCGCTTACGCCAGCACTATTTGAGCACATAAACACCTAACCCGATACTACCCCTGTCAGCCAGAGATGTCAACTCTCATCGAACGCAGGAACTAATAGCTCATTCTCACAAGGAGAAGCACATGCGTAAACAGACCCTCGAACGTAGATACCTCGACGTTCACCGTCTCGCCAATTACTTAGGACTATCCGAGCAGTCGATTCGATACTCGGTCGAAATCAAGAAACTCCCCTTTCACCGTTTTGGAAAGCGGATTTTGTTCGACAAAGAAGAGATCGACGCCCTGTTCGCAAAGAACCTCGTCAAGCCCATCGACTCGACCGCCAGGAGAACCCGATGACCCACGCCAAACAACGCCTTTTGCACCTCCTTCGCCGCCGCAGCGTTGACCCAGCACACAGCCAGGCGCCCTCTCCACAGCCGAGCTCAGCAGCCAGACAGCCTTTTGACTACCGCAAAAAGCTCGATGACAGCATGCCTCCCGGCGCAATTTCGATCCCCGAGGCGTGTGAAATCGCCGGTATCTCCGAAACTCTCATCCGATGGCACCTGAAAACACGCCACATCCCGTCAATTAGGTCGGAAAGCGGCCGTGTCTTGTATCCCTCCAAGCGTGGCCTCCTCGACGCCATTCGCCGGCGGGACCCGCTCGATCGGATGATCTGGGGGCCAAAAGGGTGAGCGCTTCTTTCGTTCGCATCTTCGGCGCCTGTCCTGACGGCAAGGTGCCCAAGAGC
>CAYZPW010000033.1:0-27517 GCA_964480475.1 uncultured bacterium
TGATGACCTCGCTGGATACAGACTCTACTACGACACCGAGGGTGAATACCCGCCGTTCGACGGCGTTGGCCTGCCTTACGGCGATTCACCGATCGATATGGGGCTCGCCACCTCGTTCACCATCAGATACGAGGACATCGAGCAATTCGATGAGGTTCATTGGGCCATTACAGCGTTGGATGTTCGGGGTAACGAGAGTGACTACTCCGAGCCTCTGGACAGCAGTGGGGACCCCTCGCTTAACCCGCCAACGATTAGCTGGGTTTGGTGGGACGAGGATTCGCACGTGAGTTACGCGGAGGGCGGCTATCTCAGTCTCTGGGCGAACGTTGTGGATGACGAGGACCCCGCCGGGACCCTTGATGTGGTGCTTCTCTTGGACGGTCTGCCAACCGGGCTGACGCTCTGCGACGACGGGACGAACGGCGACTCCTGGGCTGGCGATAGCTTCTACTCGAGAGATATTGACATACCAGCAGGCGTGCTCGCCCCGGGCAGATACCTGGTCTCAATTGTGGCAACAGACAACGACGGCAACAACTCGGATGAGTGGCCATATCTCACAATCCCAGAGCAGGACACCGAGCCCAGCGACATGACAAAACGTCCGCCTGTCCCCACCCCACCCGAAGGGCACATCGAGGCCATTCTGAGCCAAGATGACAGCTCACGGCCGGTCATTGTCAGCTCCTCGATTGGCTACGTCGACTATGTGCTCAAGCCCTACGTAACGATGTCGATGACGGTTTATCACCCAGAATCGAAGGACAACATCGAGCAGCTACAGCTCTACTACGACCAGCAGCCTAGGGGCATTTTTCTCGACAGGTATCCCGAGTACGACAGCCCCACGGAGGCCTATTTCTGGACATGGTTCTACACCAACCAGTATGGGCTCACCCCAGGCAAATACCTGATCCAGGCGGTCGCGACAGACAAGGACGGCGCCGAATCGGACATGTTCCCCTACCTGTGGGTCGAATAGAGGGAACCACCAATTAACAGGAGGGGAAACCACGAATGAGCACGAATAAACACGAATAAGAAAGCTTGGTTTTTGCTGTTCCTTTGTGAACTTCGCGGTTTGTGAAGCTCTGATCCACGAAGAGCGCGAAGACACACGAAGCCATAACCTCCTCCTTCATTCGTGTTCATTCGTGTTTATTCGTGGTTCCCTTCTGGGATCGGTGATGACCCCAGTCAGGGCGCTGGCCGCGACAGTTGCGGGCGAGGCCAGATAGACCTCCGCCTGGTTACACCCCATCCGGCCCTTGAAATTGCGATTGGCGGTGCTAATGCAGACCTCGCCTGGGGCAAGGACGCCCTCGTGCGCCCCCAGGCAGGGTCCGCAGCCGGGATTCAGAACTACCGCACCAGCACCGACCAGCTCAGAGATGTAACCCGCATCGAGAGCGCCTCGCAGGACCTCTCGCGACGCCGGCAGCACGAGTAGCCGCGTGCCGTGCGCAATCCGCTTGCCCCGGAGAATCGACGCCGCAACCGCAAGGTCCTCAAGCCTCCCGTTTGTGCACGTGCCGATTAGCGCCTGATCGATTCGCGTCCCCACGACCTCAGCGACGCCCACGACGTTATCGACGGTGTGGGGGCAGGCTATCTGGGGCTCGAGGTCGGAGACCTCAAGCTCCACGACCCGGCTGAACTGCGCATCAGGGTCGGAATGGACAGGCTTGAACTCCGTCCGCTGTCGCCCAGCCAGCCACCCACGGGTCCTGTCGTCGGGGGGCACGTAGGCATTCTTGGCGCCCATCTCGGCCGCCATGTTGCACAGAACCATCCGCTCACTGATGCTCATCGCCGATACCGCGTCCCCACAGAACTCGACCGCCTGGTAGTTAGCGCCGTCCGCACGTATCTCGCGGATGATGCGAAGCGCGACGTCCTTGGCGGACACGGGTGGGGTAAGCACGCCTAAGAGGACGATCTTGATCGTGGCGGGAACCTTCAGCCACACGCTCCCTGTCGCCCAGATCGCCGCCATCTCGGTCCTGCCGATGCCGGCCGAGAATGCGCCGAGCGCACCGTCCGTCGTTGTGTGAGAATCGCTCCCCAAGATGACAGCACCTGGTGTCGCGAACCCCTGTTCACACAACACCTGATGGCACACCCCGTGCGATATGTCGAAGAAGTTCTTGATGCCCTGCGCGGCCACGAACTCGCGAACGGTCTTGTGATTCTGGGCGTATTTCTCGCTCGCCGCAGGCACGCAGTGGTCCAGGACAATGATGACCCGCCCGGGGTCAAAGACCCGCACGGCGCCCATCTTGGCAAACGTCTTCGCGATCGCGGCCGCGTTGTCGTGAGACATCACAAAATCAGGCGTTACGGTAACGATCTGCCCCGGCGAGGCCTCGTCAAGCCTCGCTTTCCTGGCCAGAACCTTCTCAGAGAATGTCATCGCCGTCATCCGGAAGGATGAAGGATGAAGGATGAAGGATGAATCATTCATCAGAACGCCTTTCGATTTTCATCTTCCGGTGCTTTCTTGCGCTTGACTCGCGATTTCACTTTTTTGGCACAACTGACCAAGATGGCCATCAGCTCGTTCGCCTCGTCGGTCAGCTCTTTTGAGCGATCCGCCTTGACAATGCCAGCCTCGATCAATAGCTCCATCCAGTAAAGGCTCTCCTCCAGCTCCTGTAAACCGCCTTCGACCTTGCTGACGAACTCCACATCGGAACGGGCCCGAATTCCCTCTCGCCAATGGGCCCCGACTGACGTGCCCGACCTCAGCTGCTGCTTGCCCAAGACCTGCGCCTCGGTGGACTTCGGCAGGCCAGAATACAGACGAATAATACGAAGAGCGAAATCCCTCGTCCTATATTTCAAATCCCGCTGTGTCCCCACTTCATCCCTTATCCTTCCCCCTTCATCCTTCAAGGAATCGTGCCCCTTAGATACAGCGCGCCTCGCCTGATCTCAACGTAGATACCGCCTCGGCCACTCGCGGCCATCATGGCCTTCTGAAAGTCGTCGAGCGTCTCGATTGTCTTGTCGTTCATCTGGGTCAGAACGTCCCCCTTATGTAACCCGGCCTTGTCGGCAGGGCCTCTTGCTCTCACTTTGGCAACGAGTATATAGGGCCTCCTCCTACTTCTTGGCTGACTGCCCGCGAGGTCTATCTCCTCAACCCAAAAGCCGAGCCACTCGTAGCAGAGCAACTGCGCTTGTTCGAGCGGGAACTCCCGCGCGCGGAGCTTCACGCTAGTCGAGGCGCCGTTTCGGCTGATCGAAAGCGGGATGATGTCCGTCGCCTTGTAGTCCTTAACCCTTGTCCGAAACTCCCTCTCGGAGTGGACCGGCACGTCGCCGATTCGCTCTATCAGGTCGCCAGTCTGGACGCTGCCATTTGCCGGCCCCTTCGAGAACACGAACGTAACGACCACGGCAGTTACTCGTGCATCCGGCAATGAAACGGACCGTATCTTGGGCAGCTGCATCGTCTCAGTGGCGATTCCCAACCATGGGATGTGGACCTCACCATAGGAGATCAGGTCTTCGACGACGCGCATCGCACGGTCGATCGGTATCGCGAACCCCATTCCCTCCGCGGCGTCGAGAATCGCCGTGTTGATCCCTACGACCTGGCCAGTCAGGCTGATCAGCGGCCCGCCGGAGTTGCCCAGATTGATCGCCGCATCAGTTTGGATGAGATCGTAGAGAACCTCCGCCTCGCCGTGAGTTGCTCCAACCTCGATGTCGCGATTGAGCGCAGAAACAACGCCGGTCGTGACAGTGTGCGAGTATCCATAAGGGTTGCCAATCGCGATTACTGTCTCGGCGATCATGAGGTCCTTGGCGGTTCCGATCTTGGCGTGCGGCAAGGGCGCTGGGCCATCGATCTTAAGCACAGCGATGTCAGACCTTATGTCCCAGCCGATGAGCTTGCCCGGATAGACGTTGCCATCGGATGCCTTGATCGAGATCCTCGACGCTTTCCGCACGACGTGCGCGTTGGTCAGCACATGGTTCTTGTCGTCGATTACCACGCCTGAGCCCAGGCTGGTCTCCTTCTCGGTCATGCGAAGCGGACCGTGCCTGAACAGCCGCTCGAATATCTCGTCGCCAAACAGATAGGACCGCTCAACTATCCGCTCGGTGCTGATGTTGACCACGGCATCCTGCGCCGCCCGCACCGCCAAAACCACCGGCGTTTCACGCACGCTCTGCGGGCTCTCGACCTGTTCCGCGGGCAAAGAAACAGCTACTATCAAGGCGATGGCCGCAAATGCTGTCAACACGAACAGCGCGCGGCGTTTAGAACACGTCCCCGCTGAAAGTCCTTCAACCTTTTCCATGGCCAGCCAATACTACACAAACCTCCAAAGTAGAAAAAGCAGGTATTCCGAGCCCTTTGCCGCCGGAACAACTGCAAAGGTAGCAGTGTTATCGATTTGATGAGGCAGACAATGGTTGAAACTGGGTGCAGAATCGCAGTAGGAGTTCTTGACAAGCGACCGTTGGTTCGTATAGTTCGCAGACGCACGGGGCGCCTCCCGGTTCTTAATGTCTTGTTCAAGTTGCCAATAGACGGAGCGTGAGTTTTAGGGTGATTGAGGTCAAGCAAGTTACGAAGAACTTCGGAGCGACAGTTGCCGTTAACAACCTGTCGTTCGAGGTCAAAAAGGGCGAAGTCCTGGGCTTTTTGGGCCCGAATGGTGCGGGCAAGACAACGATGATGCGCATCATAACTTGCTACATGCCCGCTACTGACGGCACTGTTACGGTCGCCGGCCACGACACACTGACCGATTCATTTCAGGTGCGCGAGCGCATCGGCTACCTGCCCGAAAGTGCGCCTTTGTACCTCGACATGGACGTTTCTGATTACCTCTCATTTGTGGCGCAAGTCCGTGGGATAGCGAGCGATGTCCGCCGCGAGCGAATCAAAAGAATCGCTGAGGTCTGCGGCCTAGAAGAGGTGATCGGACAGGACATCGGCACGCTCTCAAAAGGTTTCAGACAGCGCGTCGGGCTTGCACAAGCGCTGATCCACAACCCAGACATCCTGATACTGGACGAGCCGACGACAGGCCTCGATCCCGCGCAGATAATCGAGATACGCGAACTTATCAAGCGAATCGGCAGGGAAAAAACCGTAATCCTATGCTCTCACATCCTGCCCGAGGTCTCCGCCACCTGCGACCGCATACTCATCATTAACGAGGGCAGAAAGGTCGCAGCGGGCACCCCAGATGAGCTTGCAGCGGCGACCGAGGGCAATATCACGGTGCACGCTAAGATTCACGGCCCCGAGGCGCAGATAAGGGAGAAGATCGAGGCGATGGAGCATGTAATTGGCTGCCGCGTCGTGGAGAGTCCCGGGGATGGGCCCTCGACGTTCGTTTTGAAGGCGAAACCTGAAGGCGATGTCGGCCAGGAGGTGTTCAAGATGGTGGTCGAGAACAACTTCAGCCTGTCGGAACTGCGAACCGAGCGAATAAGTCTTGAGGACGTGTTCCTGCAACTGACGACTAAGGAGAGGGACGCGGAATGAAGAACGTAGCCGCCGTATTCCAAAAAGAGCTTCGGTCATATTTCAACTCTCCGATTGCCTACATCGTGATAATCCTGTTCGTTGGCTTCGCCAACTGGCTCTTCTTCAGAAGTTTCTTCATGGCAGGCCGCGCCTCGATGAGGCTCTATTTCACGATGCTGCCCTGGCTGTTCATGGTTTTTGCGCCTCTTATTACAATGCGGCTCTGGGCGGAGGAGAAGAAGCTGAACACGCTGGAGCTTCTGATGACGATGCCGCTAAGGGATTGGGAGGCGGTTTTGGGCAAGTTCTTCTCGAGCTTGTTCTTGCTGGTTGCGATGCTTGTGCTCTCATTGCCGCTGGCGTTTTGCGTGTCGAGCCTGGGCGACATGGATTGGGGCCCGGCGATCGGCGGCTACTTGGGCGCATTCCTGATGGGAGCGGCCTACCTCTCGATTGGGCTGTTTGTGTCATGCCTCACACAAAACCAGATTGTGGCGGCGATAATCAGCTTCTTTATCTGCTTCGGGCTGTGGATCGTTGGCGAGGGGATCGTTGTCTTCATGGCGCCGGCGTCGCTTGCCGGGGTCCTTGAGTTCATCGGTTTGGGCTCGCACTTCGACAGCATCGGCCGAGGCGTCATCGACTCTCGGGACATCATCTATTACCTGACGGTCATTGGCTTCTTTCTATTCCTAAACGTCAAGGGCGTGGAGAGTCGCAAATGGGCGTGATGATTCTTGAAGTTTTGAGGAAGAGCTGATGGTCAAGCGAACGGCTAGCTACGGCGCAACTGTATTAACCTCCGCACTTATAACACTGTGCATATTGGTCGTAGTCAATTACCTTTCCAGCCTCTACTTCACAAGGGCGGACTTGACCCAGGACAAGGAGTTCACGATCGCCGACCCGACAAAGACTGTTCTGGCGGGCCTTGAGGACCTGGTAACGATTCAGGTCTGTTTCTCGAAGGAGCTGCCAACGTATGTGGCGCCGCTTCGGACCCAGGTAGAGGACCTTCTGGACGAATACAAGGCGTATTCGGGGGGCAACCTTCAGGTCGAATACATCGACCCCGCGGACGACCCACAGCTGAAACAGAGGATGCAGTTCATGGGGATTCCGCCGGTTCGGTTGAACGTGATCGAGAGGGACAAGGCAGAGATCGTAACCGTGTATCTGGGTCTGGCCATTCTTTACGAGAATAAGAAAGAGGTCATACCCGTCATTCGCGGCACGGAGAACCTCGAGTATCAGCTGACGTCGGGCATCAGCAAGGTAACGACATCCGAGGTCAAGAGCGTTGGTCTGCTGCCTCTTTCGGAGGATATGAGCGTCCAGGGTGATTTCTCCCGGCTGAAGGACGCGCTTCAAAAGCTATACGACGTCAAGGACATCGACCTCAACAGTCCCCGCGGCCTGGACAAGGTTGACACACTGGTCGTCCTGGGCGCGAAGGAGCTCTCGGACTGGGAGAAGTTCCAGATCGATCAGGCAATCATGGGCGGCGCGAACGCCATCTTCATGACCGACGTGATCGCCCGCGAGCGCGGCCAGCTCGGGGCCTCGCCGGCGGAGTCGAACGTCAACGACCTTCTAGGAGCATACGGCCTTCGCGTTAATGAGAATCTTGTGCTCGACCGCGTTTGCGCGATGGCGGCGTTCAGTTCGGGCAGGTTCATGCAGTTCCAGCTTCCATATCACTTCTGGGTCAAGGTCGGCCCAGAAGGCCTCTCGGAGGACAGTCCAGCGGTTAGGCAGCTCTCGGCGGTGGTATTCCCCTGGACGAGCTCGGTTGATGTGATCGCCGAAGAGGATTCGGGCGTCAAATACGACGTCTTGGCCCGGTCATCCGAGGCGTCGTGGCTTCAGACCGAGAAGTTCGACCTGAGCCCGCAGCAGAAGTTCACGAGAACCGCAGGCGGGAGCTACGAGCTCGCTATTGAGGGCACAGGCACTTTCAAGAGCCTGTTTGCAGGGCAGCAGGCGCCGAAGCCGGATAATGAAGAGGCCGCCCGACGTGCCCGCAAGGACCAGGAAGTTGTCCCGGAGAGCCAGCCGACCAGGATCGTCGTCATGGGCGGCTCTTTCCTCGTCAATGACGAGTTCCTCTCGCGCTATCGCCAAAACGATCTATTCGTCGAGAACCTCATCGACGTAATGACGCTGGGCAAGGGCCTCGTCGGCATCAGGACCAGAGGCACAGCCGAGCGTCCGCTTGAGGAGGTCTCGGAAGGAAGCAAGGCCTGGATCAAGTTCGGCAACATGCTCGGCATCCCTGTCCTGGTCGCCATTTTTGGCCTGTCTCGATACTTCGTCAGGAAGAAGAAAAAGAGGGCTTTGTAGGTGCGCACAAAGCAAATATACGTTCTACTCGTTGTTCTCGTTGTCCTGTCAATCGTTGCCTATATCGCACACGAGTCGAAGAAACCACCCGAGCGCCCGCCCGCAGAATCCGAGCAGGCCAAGCTCTTCCCGTCGCTCAAAGCTGATGACATCGCGGTCATCAAGATCAAGTCCCTCGGAACTGAGGCGCAGCTTGCCCGGGACGACACCGGGACCTGGGTCGTTCCGGACAAGGACAACTACCCCGCGGACGCGAAGGCCGTTGAGCGCATGCTCGAGGCAATCGAGACAATGGACAGAGGAACGGTGGTCTCGCGCAATCCAGAGAAGCAGACGCTTTACGAGGTTGACGAGATAACGGGAACGGCGGTAACTTTTCTCGACAAGAACGAGAATGTGCTCGCCGACTTCCTCGTTGGAAAGGCGGGTCAGGACTTCTTCAGCACCAACATCCGTCTCGCTGGCGAGAACGAGGTGCGCCTCGTGCGTAAGATGCTGTCATATATGTTCAAGCGTCCTGGCGGCGACTGGCGGGAGAAGCTTCTCTTCGACATGGACGAGACGAAGATCGTCAAGTATTCGGTCACGGGTGAGGAGGGCGCCGCGTCGTTCGAGAAGAGCGAGCAGGGCACCTGGAGCACGATCGAGCCGACCGGCAAGGAGTTCGACACCGAAGACATGAAGCGCGCCGCCTCAGGCTTCGCCACACTTCGCGTGTCCGGCTTTGCAGAGGAGAAGGATAAGGACAAGTTTGAGCTCGACAAGCCGAGGTGGACGATTGCTGCGACCACGGACGATGACGAGCAATACACGTTGAGAGCCTGCGGCGAACGGAGTAAGGCCCAGTTCTTCGTCCAGCGCGAGGGCAAGGAGACGGTGTTCTACATCAGCAAGTATCAGATCGAGAAGATGACCAAACCATACAAGCAGGTGTTGGGCATCGAGGACGAAAAGCCCGAGAAGAAAGCCAAGCCGCCCACAAAGCCCAAAAAGACGCCGCCTAAATAGCGCCCGCCGCCGGGATTTCGGCCCCACCATCCCCGCAATCGCACATCATTGGGCTTTCGGTCTTGCAAGCTGAGCATCCGGCGCTGTAAACTCTTTGAGAGATTAAGCAGGACAAGATTGGAGAACCGCGATGAGATCGTTTGTCAGCTATGTCGAGTATGATCGCGAAACACAGCTGTATGTCGGGATCGTGCCAGGGATACCGGGCGCCCACACACAGGCCGCAACCCTCGACGAGCTCAACCGGAATCTGAAGGAGGTCTTGGAGCTGTGCCTCGAAGAGTTCCAGGGTGCTGCGGATGACCTGCCTCGCTTCGTTGGCCTCCAGCAGATCGAGGTCGAGGTTTGACCCGCCTGCCAATCATCGACTTCGAGACAGCAGACAAGCTGCTCAGAGACCTCGGCTTCCGGGCTACCCGCCAGAAGGGCAGCCACGTCTTCTATCGACATAGCGATGGACGAACAACGACTGTTCCGAACCATCCGGGAAGAGACCTCGCCCGCCCTTTGCTCCGAGAGATACTTCACGAAATCGAGCTTTCGATAGATGATCTGAATGAAATGCTGAAGCGCGTCTGACGGCCTCAGCACCGGTCGCCCCAGCGAGCGCTTAGCCCTTGAGGCTCTTGCATCATCCGCACAGTGTCGATGAGATTCTCCCGCGCTTCCTCTAGTGTCTCGCCCTGGGTAAGCGCGCCGGGCACATCATCCGTCCAAGCCACCCACCATTTACCATCTTTCACGAATTTCGCCGTGATCTTTAAAGCGTACCTCCTATCAATGTCGCAACGCCCGCGGCCATAGACACATCCGTCATAACTGTCGAACAATGTGTCAATGACAGCACCTTCTCGCCGCAATATGTCAACGGATTCTGCCCGGAATGCCCTGAAGGGGCATCATGTGGGTAGCCGTAGGTGGGAACCTACGGATCAAAGCAGGCATAAGAACAATAGGCCCTGAAGGCGCCGGACAATCTCGCTGTGAGATTGTCCGACGCCTTCAGGGAAGAGGTTGTGCCCACGCACGGATTCCCCGCGTTGCACACGGGCCACTCGTATTGTTCCCCTTCAGGGAACGAAGTCGACAGCGCCACGGGATGCCGGCCGCAGCCATCATCCTTCACAACCGAATGCAGAAAACCATATAGATGCCGCGCGGTGGTCTTGTCCAGTGCCTTGGAGGCTTCGAGCTGCGCGAGCGAGGCGGGCGTTCGGGCCCGCGCCCTGCCGACCGGAATTGTCGGCATGACAAGCCAGAGAGCGCCTATTTGGGCCGCGGAATGCGGAGCTGACCGCATATCTTTGCCGCGAGCATGTCTGAGATTTCGGTGTGGCGCGGAATGGTCGCCCTTCGTGCAGTGTCGGCGAGGCTGATGTACCGGGAATGCTTGGCTCCTTCACGCAAAAGAACGCAGCCGAAACGTCTTAGGTGACGGATGAGCTCTCTGCGTTTCAAACCTCTATCTCTTGCGTCACGAGGTCCGTTGTGGGAAGAGAATCAAGATCGACTGGCTCCTGCATCATCCGCACGGCGTCGATGAGGTTCTCCCTCGCTTCCTCCAGGGTCTCGCCCTGCGTGAGTGCGCCGGGCACATCGTCTGTCCACGCCACCCACCATTTCCCGTCCTTTACGAATTTCGCCGTGATCTTCATGTCCCGTTCTCCCATCCATTGTTCCGGGCCTCTACGCCCAGATACGTAAGACGTTATTGTAGTGCAGGACAACGCCCTGTCAACAGATTCTGCCGGTAATGCCCTGAAGGGGCATCATGTGGGTAGCCGTAGGTTTCAACCTACGGATCAGGGGTCAAATGAGAAGGAGAACAGCCCTGAAGGGGCTGTACATAACGCTGTGGAGCAGCTGTTCGACCCTTTCAGGGTCGCGAGGATACCGACGTGAACAGATTCCGTAGGTTGCACCTACGGCTACTATTGTGGTCCCCCTTCAGGGGACGAGGACCATAGAAGCTACACAATGGCTTAACAGCAAGATCAGGGATAACAACCCGAGTGCAAGAAATCATATAGATGCTGCGCGGTGGTCTTGTCCAGGGCCTTGGACTGCTCCAGGGAGGCGAGGGAGGCGGCGCGGAGGGCGCGGAGGCTGCCGAACTCGCGGAGGAGGCGCTTGAGTCGCTTGGGGCCGATGCCGGGCACAGTGAGGAGGCTGGATTTGAGAGTTGATTTGAGGCGCATGCCCCTGTGGAACGCGATGGCGAAGCGGTGCGCCTCGTCCCGCAGCTTCTTCAGAAATAAGAGCGCCTCGGGGGCGGGCCTTAGGTCGAGCGGCTCGCTCTGACCGTGAACGTAGATGATGTCGTCGGGGACCTCTTCCCTACCCCGCGACTTGGCGATGCCGAGCACCTTAATCCGGTCGAGTTCGAGATCAGCGAGGACCTTCGCCGCGACGTTGACCTGCGCCTTGCCGCCGTCGATTAGGACGAGCTCGGGGAGGCGCAGGTGTTCAGATTTGGCGCGGGAGTAGCGGCGCGTCAGGACCTCGCGCATCATACCGACGTCATCGACGACCGTGTCCGATCTTATCGTAAAGCGGCGGTATTCGCTCTTCTCGAGGCGCCCTTCCTGCCATACGACCATGGCGCCGACGCCCCATGAACCGAAGAGCGTCGAGTTGTCGAAGACATCGACCCGCGACAGCCGCTTCTCAAGCGCAAGTTTTCGGCCGAGGTCGATGGCGCCAACTGGGACCGCCCGCCCAGAGCCAGTCGCCACGTCGTTAAGCTGCGACTCGAGAAACAGCTTGGCGTTTTGCGTTGCCATTTGCATCAGGCTTCGCCTCGAGCCGCGCTGAGGCACGGCTATTGCTATCCTCTTGCCCCGCTTTCTAGAAAGCGATTCTGCGACTAGTTCTTGGTCAACAATTTGAAATGGGACGAGTATCTCCTCCGGGATGGGCGCCGGGCGGGTCAGGTAATACTGCTTGACGAAGCCGGACGCAATCTCGGCCTTCGAGAGCTCAATGAGGCGGTTGAACAGGAACTCCTCTCGGCCTTTGATCAGCCCGCCGCGCAGGAAGAAGACCAGCATCACAGCGGCGCGGTCCGAGAGCGCCACGCCGATAATGTCCTTGTCGCCATATTCGGGGATCGTGATCGTCTGCTTGACCTGCACCTGCTCGATGGCGTCGATTTGGTTTCTAAGCACTGCTGCGCGCTCGTATTCAAGCCTTTTGGCCGCCTGCCTCATCTTCGCGGTCAGGTCCTCGACCAGCTCCGCGCTCTTACCATCGAGGAGCATGACAACCTGCGAGATCATCGAGCCGTAATCCTCGGCGGAGACCTTGCCGATGCACGGGGCGAGGCAGCGGTGCATCTGGTAGTTGAGGCAGGGCACGTCCTTGCGGGTGGTGGGCAGCTCACGTTTGCAGCTTCTGACCTTGAATATCTTGTAGATCAGCTTCAACGTCGTTCGCATCGCGCGCGTCGGGACGAACGGGCCGAAATAGCGTGCACCGTCCTTCTTGAATCGGCGGACGATCTGGAGCCTGGGGAATGCCTCGCTCGTGACCTTGAGATACGGATACTGCTTGTCGTCCTTCAGCTCGATGTTGTATCGCGGCTTTTTTTCCTTGACGAGGTTGCTCTCGAGTATCAGCGCCTCAAGCTCGTTCGCCGTTACGATGTATTCAACGTCGTGGACCTTTTGAATGAGGGCTTTGACTTTCGCGCCGCCCCGCTCGGGGTGGAGGTAGCTCTTGAGTCGACGCCTGAGGTTCTTGGCCTTCCCTACGTAGATGACGTTGCACTCGGCGTCCCTCATGATATAAACGCCCGGCTGGGCGGGAAGGTCCGTGAGCTTGTCCGGGAAGACGCTCTCAGAAGGCGAATTCTGCATTATTGCCCCTACTCAGGCCGATAGGCTAAGAAGGGTTAATCCGTATGCCTTCCCTTCTGGCCATTTCAATCCTGATGGAAACGTCATCTGTGTCAAACTCGAGCTCACCAACCGGCGTCGGTTCGATGCGAGCATCCACAAGGAATCTCAATTCCCACAGTTTCCTATTCCAACGTTGCCAATCCTCGTCGTATTCCTTCGATATAACAAGGATGTCAACATCGCTCCCCGGACGCTGCTCGCCCCTGGCAAAGGAGCCGAAAAGCACGGCGAAAGAAGCAGGGACACCACGTTCCTTTAGTAAGCTGAGATAGCGCCTCACAATCGCGACTATTGACTCATCAACCACTCCACCATCTCCTCTGTCTTCACAAGGTCCCTCTCAGCATCAAATCGACCAATCGTCGGGTTACGCGGGTCAGGATACCTACCTGCCATCTGATAGTGGTCCATGGCGGAGAGAAACGTCATCGTCTCTTGGTCAAGAGATAACCTCGCCTTTTCCGCAAGCGTGGTGAGGTTGTGAATTCTCGGCGGAATTGCCTTCGTCGCTCTCACGACTAAGGCCTTCAGGATTTTCTCCAAAGCCAAATGCGCTAAGAACATCGCGAAGGGATATCTCTTGTTCTCGTAGTTCTCTCGCGCTACTTGAATACCCTCTTCGGCTTCCCTGCGCCAGAACGCTATCTGCTTTTCTACGTCAACAGCCATATCGAGTAATCTATCATAGAACCTCTAGCGCTTGCAACGCCTTGCCGTGCCGCTTGCGCAGGGCGAAGAGCTTGTCCCGGAGCTTCGCCGCGCGCTCGAACTCCAGCTTCTCGGCGGCCTGAATCATCTCCTGCTCCAGCTCCATCATATACTTGGCCAGCTCCTCGTCACTCTTGGGCTCGGGCGCCACCTCGTCAGGTCTGAAGATCGGAATCGTATAATAATCTGCCTCATAAATAGCGCTTATCGGCTCGGCTATCCTCTTCTGAATCGTCCGCGGGGTGATGTCGTGCTCCCGATTGTACGCGAGCTGTTTCTGTCTCCTCCTACTCGTCTCGTTGATGGCGGCCCTGATGCTGTCGGTAAGCTTGTCAGCATAGAGAATGACCTTACCGTCGATGTTCCTCGCCGCACGGCCCATCGTCTGGATGAGAGACGTGGTTGAGCGCAGAAAGCCCTCCTTGTCGGCATCCAAAATGGCGACCAGCGATACTTCGGGCAGGTCGAGGCCCTCGCGCAGCAGGTTGATGCCGATGAGCACGTCGAACTCGCCCCTTCGCAGCGCGCGGATTATCTCCGTCCGCTCCAGCGTCTTGACCTCAGCGTGCAAGTATCTCGCCCTGACGCCGAGCTCGCAATAATAGTCGGTCAAATCTTCAGCCATCCGCTTCGTGAGCGCCGTCACAAGTACCCGCTGCCGCATATCGACCCGCTCCCTGATCTCGCCCAAGAGATGATCGACCTGCCCCGTCGCGGGCTGAAGATCGACCTCCGGATCGCACAGCCCCGTCGGGCGGACGACTTGCTCCACCACGTCGCCGTTCACGAGGCCGAGCTCGGAAGCCGCCGGCGTCGCGGAGACGTATATCGTCGCGCCTCGTCGAGCATCGAACTCCTCAAAGTAAAGCGGCCTATTGTCGAACGCAGAGGGGAGGCGGAAGCCGTGCTTGACCAGCGTCTCCTTCCTTGACCTGTCGCCTCGATACATCGCGTGCAGCTGAGGCCCCGTCACGTGCGACTCGTCGATCACGAGCAAGAAGTCGTCAGGCAAGTAATCAAGCAGCGTTGGCGGCGGCTCACCAGGCTTTCTATCCGTGAAATGCCGCGAATAATTCTCGATGCCAGAGCAGTAGCCGACCTCGCGTATCATCTCGACGTCGTAGAGCGTCCTGGTCCTGAGCCTTTGCGCCTCGAGAAGCTTATCGTGCTTCTCAAAGTAATCGAGTCGGTCCTCAAGCTCCTCAAGGATCGTCTTTATTGCCCGCTCGACTCGCCGAGGCTGAACGACGTAATGGCTCCCCGGATATATGGCGAGGCGGTCTGGCTGCGAGATGCTCTTGCTTGTCAGCGGGTCGAAGAAAGTGATGCGCTCGACCACATCGCCGAAAAGCTCGACCCGAATCGCCCTCGATTCATAGATGGGCAATATCTCAATCACGTCGCCGTGAACGCGGAACGAGCCCCGGACCAGCGTTGTGTCGTTGCGCTTGTAGTGCCCTTTGACCAGATGCTCAAGTATCTTCTCTCTTTGGTAGGACTTGCCTCGGTCCAACAAGAGCATCATGTCAAGGTAGGCGTCCGGCGAGCCCAGACCGTATATGCAGGACACGCTGGCCACGATGATCACGTCCCGCCGCTCGAAGAGCGAGCGTGTAGCGGAAAAGCGAAGCCTCTCTATCTCCTCATTGATGTCAGTCTCTTTCTCTATATACGTATCAGTCTCGGGCTTGTAGGCCTCAGGCTGGTAATAGTCATAGTAGCTCACGAAGTACTCGACCGCGCTCTTGGGGAAGAACTCCTTGAACTCGCTGTAAAGCTGCGCCGCGAGCGTCTTGTTGTGCGAGAGAACCAGCGTCGGCAGATTGACGCGCTCGATGAGGTTGGCGATCGTGAACGTCTTGCCCGAGCCAGTTACGCCGAGGAGCACGCTATCCCTAACGCCGGCTTGAACGCGCGACACCAAAGCGTCTATCGCCTCAGGCTGGTCCCCTGTCGGCTCAAAGTCAGATACGAGCTTGAAATCTGTCACCGAACCACAATCACCATCCAAGGACGTTGGTTCAGAATCTCATCTGATCGTCCTGGGCCGCCACAGCAAATCTCAAAGTAGATGACTCTTAGCATCATTTTCCTCGCATCGCTCCTAAAAGCTCGTTCAGAACAATGGCGTCTGAATGCCTATTGCACAATATATGCCAATCCGTGCCAGGAGACAATCTGAATATGATCGCACGGGGCGGCCAACTTCTGACCCACAATAAGGGCCGGAGGAGGTGTGTCAAGGATTGACCCACCTCCAGCGATCTGCGTCCCAAAGCCGAATCCAGTGCGACTGCACGCACGAACTCGAAGCGAAGTGGATCAAAATCGATCCACCCGGTGAGGTGCGCAAAAACCACGAATCCGACCTCCAACGTCTATGACTCCGCCTAACGGCGAGGGCAAACTCCTCGCAACGTGCCGGTTGCGTCTCGAAGAAAGCTCGCAATTAGCCCGAAAAAGCAGATTGACCCGAGCGGAGAGGGCCTTTTGGAGTGCGGCGGCCTGACGCCGCTTTCGGTGGCGGTGACCTGGCACCGCCCTCTCAAGACTGCGTTAAGAGCGGTCAGGTGGGTGATTTGGAAAGCGCGCAATCATTGATTAGAGCAGATGCCGCGTCAGGCCGCGGCGAGTGAAAGCGGTGAGAGCTCACCGCACTCCAAATCACCCAACGGATGCAAGGCGCATCGCCTATGTTGCAGCAAGACCACCCCGTGAATGCCTCAAGCGCGTTCAAAACACGATGTCCGTGAGCATCGATCTGATTTCTCGCAATTAGCAGGTATTCTACCAACTTGACATGGAATCTCCTGATGAATAAGTGTATGTTTTAGATGATACTAACCTGACTCAACTGGAGGCTTGTAAGATGAGAGCATACTCGATCGCAGTGGCCGGCATGTTGGTTGTTTTCCTAATCGGCGCTTCTGCATTCGCGGCGGAGTATCAGGTGAAACAGGATGGGACGGGGGATTTCACGGCGATTCAGGAGGCGATTGACGCCGCCGCAACGGGCGACACCATCGTCGTGCACCCGGGCACGTTCTACGAGAACATCCACTTTCTCGGCAAGAATATCGTGCTGACCTCGACGGACATCTGGGACCGGGACGTTGTTGAGGCGACGGTGATTGATGGTCAGCAGCTCGGGTCCGTCGTCACGTTCGAGGGGACCGAGGACGAAAGCTGCGAGCTGTCCGGCCTCACGATCACCAACGGTCTTGCCAAAGAGGGGGGAGGGATATACGGAGGTTTAGGGATATACGGAGGTGGCGTTGATGGTCCTCGCACACACGCCGATATCTCCCGTTGTGTGATCACTGCCAATACTGCACAGCGGGTTGAAGGGCGAAAAGGCTATGGAGGTGGTCTCCGCGCGGTCTCCGGGACAGTAGCTGAGTGTATCATAAGTAATAACACTGCCCATGTGGGGGGAGGATTTCATGCATGCTATGATGCCTATATCGACAGCTGTATGATCACCGGCAATTCAGCATTACATGGAGGTGGATTAGCAGACTGCGGCGCCATCACGATGGTCGATTGCATTGTTAGTTCCAACTCCGGTGGCGGCGTGTCTTCTTGCTCAGGAACGATGAGGAGCTGCATCATTGAGGGTAACGAGGGTCGTAATGGGGGAGGATTCTGGAGTTGGAGCGGCGCCATCGCTGACTGTATAATTCGCAATAACAGTTCATCCGGGGATGGCGGGGGCGTGAATTTCTGCTTGGGCATCATTGTGGATACGATCATTGTGGGCAACCGGGCGGAGGGCGACGGCGGCGCCTTCTACGCCGACGGTGCGCACACCCAATCATTACTCGATAACTGCCTGATTGTGGGCAATTCGGCGACAAATGGCGGCGCCTTCGCTGAATGGGTCGGTCATATCATTAACTGCACGATAGTAGGCAATCTAGCAGAGGAGAGGGCCGGGGCACTGTACCTTTCGGAGTGGGCTATGATTAGCGATTCCATTGTTTGGGGAAATGAATCTGCAGATGACGAGCAGATCTACAACTACTTCTGGTATGTAGAACCGCGTTATTCATGCATCCAGGACTGGGACGAAGGCGGGGAGGGGAACATCTCGGACGACCCTCTCTTCGTCGCTGGGCCGGACGGCGACTACTACCTCTCTTCCATGTCCGCAGGCCAGGAGGCCGACAGCCCATGTATCGACGCTGGCAGCGACTCAGCTTGGCGCCTCGGCCTCTGGGATAGAACCACAGGGACAGACGCCGCTGCCGATGAACGCGCTGTCGATATGGGTTACCACTACGCCGGCGTGCCTGAAACCTCCAAACCCAAGATAGAGTGCATTCTAGGGCAGCGCAATTACATCGCCGGCCATTACATTAAGCCGTGGGTTGAGATTCAAAATCCGGGAGGAGACCGAAGTGTGGACATCTATGTCGGTTTTGTTCGCCCGGACGGTTCCATATCAACGGCAACGCCGAGAGGATTTGTTTTGGGACTTGCGCCTTACGTCAGCGGCCTATTCCTGCCCAGGGGCTTCAGCTTTGGCCCCAATTGGAAGTGGCTTCAACTCGCCGCCGGTGTCTTGACGGTCAGATTTCCCTCCAATGCCCCGACCGGCGACTGGCTCTTCGCCGCGGCGATTGCCCCCGCGGAGGAGCCGCTTAGCGAGTTCCTGGCATTCCACGCAACTCCCTTCACCGTCCGGGAGCCCGAGCTGCGGAACTACTGATTCGGCTGTATCACTCCCATCCCGTCCTATCTGATGCCGCCCACATTGGCTTGCTGAACTTTCTTCCAATGGAGATAATGCAACCGAGCAACCGACGACGCGTCATTTCCTCTATCATCCGGACAGACTCCGCAGCGCTATTCTTACTGGGGGGTGCCAAACCACGCGAAGTAGCTGTCTTCATCTCCGTCTTCATCAGTGTATAGACTTCTACACGAGTTTTCAATCCATGGATGGTCATCGCCGCCATACAGTCCTGCGCCGCGGGGGCAGAATCACCGCAGTCCTTCCAGGCGACGGCTGACTGGCAGTGCTGAGCGCATTGACCCAGCGTGCAGTGAGAGCCAGGCTCACCACCGTCGAGCTCGCCTTCAGCAGGAGACCTGCACGGCCGGGCGTCGCTCAATCACCTCTTGGCCTTCTTGCCCGCCGTAGTTCGCAGCGCGGCGAACGGCAGACTTCGTCACAGTAGCCTATGACTACGTCAGCAGAAAAGGAGGATTCCGCATTTCCGGCACACAGAAGCCCTCCTGACAGAGCTTGACACTTCAGGATTGCGAGGCGTAAAATCCTCGATACAATACATCCCAGGAGGAGAATCAATTGGCGGAGGAAGAGACAGCGCCCCAGGGCGATGAGGAGGCTGAAGATGAGGCCGAGGACACGTCCGAGGCCGAGCCTGAGTTTGACGCGGACGAGCCTGAGGTCGAAAGGGCTCCCAAGCTGCCGGTCAGATATCACCTGACGCTCAAGGGACGCGATCTGTATCTGTTGGTTTTCGGCGCAGCGCTCGTGATATTCGCGGCATTCACACTTGGAGCTATCGTCGGCCGTTATCTCGGGCCTTATCCTGACCAGAGCGTCACTGCGAAGCTCGAGCGGGAGGACCTCTTCAAGGAGGAAGCGAAGCAGGAAGCAGCAACCGAGACGCCTCAGGAGGCTGGGGAGGAGACGCCTCAGCCGACGACAGCCGACAAGACTGCAAAGAGCGAAACTGAAGCCAGAAAGAAGAAGGAAAAACCAGTGCCCTGGCGAGTGTTCGGGTCGCCCTCGCAAGCTTATGAGCTCCCAAGCGACACACCTTCGGCATCCCCCATTCCAAGCCCAGCCAAGTCTCCGGAGGCGAAGCCAACGCTGACAAAGAGACCAACGCCAAAGGCCATTTCAGAGGCAAGGCCCAGCCCGAAGCCCAAGAGGACGCCGAGGCTGAGTCCTTCGCCAACTCCAAAGAAGACGCCCAAAGCGGTCAGCGTCAAAAAGGCTCCGGCCGTCAAGAGACCTGCGCCCAGCGGTAAGAAGCCCTCGACCAGAACATACTTCGCCATTCAATTGGGGGCATACAAGTCGCACGCGAACGCTCAGGCCGAAGTCCGAAAGCTCAAGCGTCTGGGCTTCAAGGCTTGGCTGAAGCCCGTAAGCAATAAGGCTCGTCTATATCTCGTCCTCGTCGGAAGAAAGAACACGGCGGCGGACTACGACGCCACGGCCAGAAAACTCGTAAAACAGGGATACAAAGACCTCTGGATAAGGCGCTTCTCAGAGAGCCAATGAGCCGCCGGCAGCATCTCCCGCCCTGGCTGCGGGCCCCACGCAGATTCACGCCCCAAGTTCACAGCACCAAGAAGCTGCTGCGCAGCCTGGGCCTGCACACAGTCTGTGAGGAGGCGCGGTGTCCGAATATCGCGGAGTGCTTCTCGCGTGATACGGCCACGTTCATGATCCTGGGCGACATCTGCACGCGAGATTGCGCTTTTTGCGGCTGTCAGAAAGGCAGACCGACGGCGCTTGACCCGACTGAACCCACGAACGTGGCACGCGCCGCGCAGAAGCTCGGCCTGAAACACTGCGTCGTTACATCGGTTACGAGGGACGATCTCCGCGACGGAGGCGCCTCGCACTTCGTGAGAACAATACGGGCGATACGAGAGCTTAATCCCGGCACGACGGTAGAGGTCCTGACGCCGGACTTTCGGGGCGACAGACCTGCGCTCAGAGCCGTCGTTGAGGCGAGACCGGATGTGTTCAATCACAATGTCGAGACGGCGCCGCGGCTTTATCCGAGCGTTCGGCCGGGCGCCGATTACGAGAGATCGCTTCAGCTGCTTCGTCTTGTGAGGGACACCGAACCCAGCGTGATTACTAAGTCAGGGCTCATGATCGGCCTTTCTGAGACGCTCCCAGAGGTTGAGGCGGTGCTCTCAGACCTCGCCTCGATAGGTCTGGATGCTGTTACAATCGGCCAGTACATGCAGCCGTCGAGGGTCAACGCGCCCGTTTCTAAGTACTACGAACCTGCCGCTTTCGACGACCTCATCGAACGAGGGGAGGCGCTTGGGATAGGACACGTCTTGGCCGGTCCGCTCGTGAGAAGTTCCTACAACGCGGCAGAACTCGTGCAGACGATGGCAAATAACTACCCATAATTGGAGGGTGTGATGAATCGGACGATAATCTTGGCTCTGGTTGGAGTATTCACTTTCCTTTCGCCGCTCGACCTTATGGCAGCGAGCTACATTTCACGGGACTACTATTTGGTTGGCGAGGAGTGCCTCTACCAGATATACGACCGGAGTATATCCGGCGAGGTTGTGCTGAGCACTAACGGCATCATCGGCGGGGACAACTGCGACGGCGAGCCAGGTGGCCTGCCCTACATCATCGAGTCTGACATAGTGATTGAGCCGACCGGCGTGCTGCGAATTGAGCCGGGCGTTGCCATCAAGTTCAAGGACGGACCGACCAACTTCACAGTCTATGGAACGCTTATCGCGGATGGAGTGCTGTTTTCAACTAACAACACGCCGCCGTTTCCGCGCGACTGGTCTGGCATCAGGTTCTCCGGCCCCGGCGTGGCCCACAGCCGACTCACCAACTGCGTCTTTGAGTATGGCGGCGCAAGCGAGAACGATGTGTTGGGCCTCGTCCAATGCGAGGATGGCGCTAACATAGCCATCGAGAACTGCGAGTTCAAGTATAGCGGGCTCTACGGCATCCTGACCGACGGCGCGTCGCCCAGAATCACGGATTGTACATTCATCGAGTGCGAGAGGTTCCCCATCTACCAGCGCAGCCTCGATTCGTTCCCCGACTATTCGGGCAATGTATTCATCGACAACGCCTACCGAGGGGTGCTTCTCGCATCGGGCACTGTCCAGCAGTCCGGAACCTGGCAGAATCCGGGTATCCCTTACGTCGTCAGCCTGTTCGGAGGAGTGGGCCTGCTTGACATCGCTCGCGACACGACGCTTGTGCTCCAGCCCGGAACAATCGTCAAGTTCATCAATCCCGAAGGGCGCCTCGACGTCTATGGCGAGCTCCGTGCGGAGGGAACCCCGCTCCGACCGGTCACATTCACATCGTATGCGAACGACTGGGCAGGCGGTGACTCTAACGGAGACGGAGATGAGACATTGCCGGCGCCGGGGGACTTCTCAGGCATCAGGTTCCTCTCAAGCTCATCTGCCGCGTCTTTCCTATCCTGCTGCGCCGTGTCGTTTGGCGGCCAGGGCAGAGAAGGAAGCGCCTCAGTCTATCTCTCGATGGGCGCGAATGTGCTTTTCAACACCTGCCTCATCGACCACTCCGTCGAGATCGGACTAAAGGCCGTCAACGCTGACCCCAAGCTGCTCGGATGTTTCTTCATCGGCAACGAGACCGGCGTGCTGTGCAGAGACAGCGCACAACCTGTAATCGACCACTGCAACTTCTTCGACAATGTGCAATACGCTGTAAGCAACGAGAGCAGTCATACGGTTGTTGAGGCGCGGGACTGCTTCTGGGGACACGAGACGGGGCCATCTGATACGTCGGATGACACCTCAACGGGCGGGTTCTACAATCCTTACGGACAGGGCGACCGCGTCTCTGACGGAGTTGACTACTCGGGTTTTCTCCAAGAGCCGTTCTGGGGACCGACTTTCTCCATCAGACCAAACGACACGGTATTCTCGGTCGGAGAGCATTTCAGCCTCTACGGGGCATACGCCAGTCTTCAGGGCGAGCTCTGGCTCGACGTTTATGTCGCCATCATGCTTTCGACCGGCGAGCTCATCTTCTACCCGCGGCTCAACAGCATTCCAGAGCCTGTCCCGGTGGTTCTACCGGCTCTTTCCGCGCTCCCGGAGTTCGAGCTACTGGCACTGGCAATCCCGGGCGGCGTCCCGACCGGCGACTATTTCGTCTTCGCGGCCGGCTTCTGGCCCGGAACGTTCGACTTTGTGACCAACCTCGCAACTTCGCACTTCATAATACAATGACACGACCGAACCGCGAATGAAGAGTAATCCCTTCCCCTTCTATTCGTGTCAATTCGTGTTCATTCGTGGCTAAGGGCTTCTATCGATGACCCTTTTGAAGCGTCCTGAAAGGCCGATTGGCGAGTCGGGCGAGGCGCTTGCGGCCAAGTTCTTGAGGGAGGAGGGCCTCGAGATACTGGCCGTCAACTACTGGACGCGGGCCGGCGAGATAGACATCATCGCCAGGGAGGGCGAGACGTTGGTCTTCGTCGAGGTCAAGACCCGCTCGACCACGCACGTCGCCCAGCCCGAACGCGCCGTTACCAGAAAGAAGCAGCGAACGATCAACCGCGTCGCCGAGGCCTACATGCGAAAGAACGGCCTGCTGCACAAGGTCAAAGCCCGCTTCGACATAGTAAGCGTCGTCAAGGACGAGGCCGGCGCCCTCACCGTCGAGAAGCACGCCCGCCGTGCCTTCGATGCCCCGAGGCGGTCGTATTAGAGCAATGCGGGGCTGGTGAGGATTGCCAAGCTAATCATTGCCAACAACCCGCCGAACTAGCTCAACCATATCGCCATGATGCTTTTTAGAGGCAATGGCGAACGCTCCTACAGTATCCATGACTATCCGAATCTCGGGCTTCCATGTAACGATCTGCTTTTTCTCCGCTACTCTCCCCACCAGGTTGGGGAACACCTGACTTGCGGGTATCCTAAGGAATAACATTGGCTGGAAGCCTATGGCCCTCTGTTTGTGCCGAAGCTCAATCCAGATCTTGACACCGTCTGTATCCTTAAGCAGTATTGGAACGGTCTTGTGCAGTAGCTCAAACCCATGGAACTCCTGGGGCATTCCAGAGCTCTATGCAAATGGAGTATCGCTCAGCAAAGAACTCCTCTATCGCCCTGATGTCGGCCAGCAGGCGCTCCAATTCTTGCCTTGCCACAAGCTGGTGACGATGCGCAAGCTCTAGCATCTTCCCCAGCTCAACCAATTCCGTATGCTTATTGGTGAAATAGGATATCTGCCACTCAACCACATCGTCCTGAGAAAGTTGAGTTTGTCTCGTAGCCACTGGTTGATTGTCTCTAAGAACCCTAACCTTGCTTGTTGGCATGGTAATCGGCAGGCAGCAAATCAGCTCTCCATCTGACCATCTAATCTCGCAATCACCAGCCATCTTGCTGGCCCTGACCCGGTCTTGCACCGACACGGCTTTCGATCAACGCTTGCATCTCCGCAAAGACCCTATTCGCCCCCTTGATGTCGCCTTTTCTCCGCAGCGCGACCATACTCCTGTAACTCACCTCAATCTGATCCTGGAATGACTTCGGCGGAATCGGGACCAGAATCTGCTTTAGCAGCTGCATGGGAACATTGACGGCACCCACGCCTCGTTTGAGACGATCAACCTGGACTTTGCCCGGCTGGGCATACAAAAACATGGCCAGGTAATACGGAGACAGCCCTTTTGTTCTGAGAATGTACATCCAGTCATCAGCCACCCCAGTTTCAGACTCATCGACGATAGCAGCAACGCGCCCGCTGCAACCCACGCCAACCCGAACGAAGAGGACGTCTCCGGGCGAGACATAAGCTCTTCTTTTGTCCATCGGTCCATTTGTTTGCACGAACCAGGGACGACGAGCAAAGTCAATTCCAAGATGAGTGATCGTCTTGGCTGAAATGAACCGAATCCCTGTCTCCGCGAACACTCTCTTATCGCCAAATTCTGCCGCGCCAGAACGCATCTCCTTCAGAAGTCTATGTAGCGGCACCACCTCGAGCCTCGGGTCGAAAGAGATTTGATGTCTTCTGATTGACCAGTAGAACGCAGGGTCGAGGATGTCTGCCTTCACCTGACCCCAAAAAGCCGGGGGGTCTTCGGATTCACGCTTCTCCTTGAATGCCCTCAGTATTGCGTCCAGATCACTTATGTCCTCCGCCATTGCCATGAAGGTCAGTGCTTCCCCACGGCACGGGTTGGCAAAGAGGATGCATGTCTTGGATGTCGTGCCATTGGTGAAGATGCCTCTTGGTAAGGATACAATACCGATGATGCTAGCATATTCTAGCAGGTAGCTGCGAACATATTCCATTGGCAAAGATGAGAAAATCCCCTGAGGGAGAATGATCCCTACAGCCCCTTCTTTGGCAGCAATCTGTAAGAACCTCTCCAGAAAAAGTACCTCAATTGCCTGACTTGCTCTACCTCGGCCAAGATGAAACTTGGAGAGTATCCCTCTGTCGCGTATTCTTCCATACTTAGCGCTGAAAGGGGGATTTCCAACGACAACATCAGCGATCCCTGTTTGCTTTATATTCGCCGTGAGCCCGTCCGCCAGGATTCTCTTCGGCTTAACTCCTGCGGGCATTTTGCTCAGAATGCCCGGGTCAGAATCAATTCCGAGAAC
Organism: uncultured bacterium; assembly: GCA_964480475.1. Lineage (GTDB taxonomy): Bacteria > B130-G9 > B130-G9 > B130-G9 > B130-G9 > CAYZPW01. The sequence continues at coordinate 24,817 of CAYZPW010000033.1, forward strand.
ATCCTCGAAGCCGAACTCAGCTAGCGCGCCCAGAAATACACCATCACCGCAAGCAGGGTCGACGCCGGTCGCTTTCTTCGTCTTGATGCTGGCAAAGCGAACAATGAACCGAGCGACCTCCGGAGGCGTCAGAAACTGCCCATGGACTTTCTCGAAACGGGAATAATGCTTCGCCCTCTGCACGGACAGGGCCGGTTCGGGATCGTGTGCGGACTCGCCGAAAAGACCTAGCTGCTTCATGGCAATCGCCGATTATTCATCCACTGGGTCAGCGAAAAGACAGCGAGAATGCCCAATATGGACCTCCATAGCTAGTGGCAGCTTATTGGACGCTTAGAATCCACTAGAAAGTCTGCCGGCAAGTTACCATTTCCGACGACGTTTTTCAAGCGAGGAAGCGCCTTGTGCCCGGCAGCGTTGTCAGGGGACACTTCGATGAGGCTATCCCGGTCCTCGCAACCGGAAGACGGGCTAGAAGGCGATCAGGTCGCTGTCCAGGACGATGGTCGAGCTGCGCTGAGGGCCTGTCGACACGATGCCGATGCCCACACTGGCCTCCTCTTCAATCCGGCGCAGGTAGGCCACGGCATTCTTGGGAAGCTGAGCAAGGTCGGTCACGCCCCTTGTGGGTTCTTTCCAACCGGGCAGATGGGCATAGACTGGTTTGCATTCGGCCAGTATGTCGATCTCCGGCGGCAGCTCCGAGAGCCTCTCGCCATTGTATTCGTAGGCGACACAGACGGGAATCTCGTGAAGCTCATCCAAGACATCCAGCTTCGTTACGACAATAGAGGTGATGCCGTTGACACGAGCGGCATACTTAAGCGCAACGAAATCGAGCCAGCCGCAGCGCCTCGGTCGTCCCGTGGTCGCGCCAAACTCGTTCCCCCGCTCGCTGAGCATCTTGCCGCGCTCGCCCAAGTCCTCGGTCGGGAATGGCCCGGCGCCTACCCTCGTGCAATAGGACTTCAAGACGCCGACAACCTTCTCGATCTTCGTGGGCGGCACCCCAGACCCGACGCACGCCCCGCCGCTTACCGGGTATGAGCTCGTAACGAATGGGTAAGTGCCGTACTCAACGTCCAAGAGCGTCCCCTGCGCCCCCTCGAACAGGACCTTCTTGCCGCGATCGATGTAGTCACAGAGGATGAGCGAGGCGTCCCCGACCAATGGCCTGAGCCGCTCGGCATGTGGCCTCAGGTGCGCAAGCAGCGACTCCGCATCAAAATGCGCCTCCGACCCGCCTCGTTCAAGGATGAGATTCTTCTCCTCGACGTTCCGACGAAGCTTGGCCATCAACATATCCTCGCGGAACAGGTCGCAGACCATGACGCCGTCTCTGGCGAACTTGTCAACGAACGTGGGGCCGACGCCTCGCAGCGTCGTCTCGATCGCCTGCTTGCCCCGACGCGTCTCCGCCAGCCTCTCGAGCGCCTTGTGATAAGGGAGAGTCAGGTGGCAGCGGGAGCTGACGATGAGGTTGTCCCCGATCTCGAGGCCACGCGTCCTCAACATGTCGATCTCCGAGAACAACTGCTCAACATCGACCACAACGCCGTTGCCGATTACGCTGAGCTTCTCAGGATGAAGGACGCCGACCGGCAGTAGGTGAAAGACGTATTTCTCGTCGCCGACGACTACTGTGTGCCCAGCGTTGGCGCCGCCTGAGTAACGGACAACTGCATCCGCCCGCGCCGCGAAAACGTCAACGATCGTCGCCTTCCCCTCGTCGCCCCATTGCAGGCCGACCAGAACCAGGGTGCTCATCGCTCAGCCGTGCCGTGCTTACCCGAGCGGCTCGCCGCCCTGTCAAATGCCCAGTCATAGATCGAGACTACCGTGAAGCCGCAGCCCACGACCAGCAGCAGAAACGGCACGACCGGTGCCTTGTCGATCCCGAAATAGGCTATCAACCCGACGATCAGAAGAAGGCCCCAGACAACGAGATTTACCGCGACATAATCGCCGAGCGAATACTCGCCCGAAGCCCCAGAGGGCTTGTCCAACGCTGCGCTGCCTGAACTACTGTTCTTGCTCAAGTTGACGGCCCTCTCACGCTTGATTCACGACATACTCATCCCTGGTTCCTGACCACAATGATCAACCAAGGTGCCCGACAACAACTTGCACCGGGAGAACGGTTCTAACCTGAAAGGTCTTCTGTACGCTGTAGCGTTTTGGGACTATTCGGTCAGACTGATCTTCACCGCACGAGGCCCCTTCTCGGAATCGGTTACCTCGAACCGAACCTTGTCGCCCTTATTCAGGGGCCTTCCGCCCTGTGCGGTAACGTCAGAGATATGAAAGAATATGTCCTCGCCCTCATCCCTCTTGATGAACCCATAGGTGCTCTTGAACCACTTCACAACGCCTGTCTCCGCCACTAGAGTGACCCTCCCAATTTGTGGCAGTTCTGTGTGCGACCAACCCGAGATGGCGAAAACCCCAAGTCTCGACCTGATCACCTGCCAGAGTCCGGCATAAGCGCCGAAACTACCCTGGAAAAACCTGATATATTGAAACACGTCCGCCGCTCTAGTCAAGCGCCATTTGCGAGGAGTTTCCCCATTGGGGAAACGGGAGAAAAGGGGGAAAGGCGAAAAGGAGGGCGCCTCCCTGAGGCAATGAGCGCTTATGAAGCGAGACAGCGCGACGCCAAAACGTCATTTCCACTCCCATTTGACCTATTGACCTATTGACC
>CAYZPW010000033.1:27617-33034 GCA_964480475.1 uncultured bacterium
AGCGCGACGCCAAAACGTCATTTCCACTCCCATTTGACCTATTGACCTATTGACCCGTTGACCCATTCAGCCATTCACCCATTGGCCCATTCAGCCATTCACCCATTGGCCCATTGACCCATTGACCCTTTTCGCCTTTTCGCCTTTTCGCCCCTTGACCCATGCGGGCGGGTCAAAGACCGCGCCCCTACATCACCGGAATCAACTTACTGGACAGTCTCCTACGCGGCCGGGTCAGGGACCATGCCCTGGATCAATTCCCTTTCTCCCTTTTCCCCTCACCTCTTCCTCTCGACTGATGGCTCCAGCCGGACCTTCGCGCCGCTAACCCAGACGTCATAGCCTTGTCCCCTACAAAGAGCCCTGACGGTCCCAATGGGGTCCGTCAGAGTAGCGAACTTCTCCATATCTATGAAGAAGCTCTGCTTGGCGCTGGGCTCCTGGTGGAAGTGCATCGGTATCGATATGCTCGACTTTAGAAAGTCAGAAAGCTCGCGGCCACTGTCCGGGTCCTTGAACGGCCACATTGGGAAGAACACGATGTCCGCCTCAATGCTCTTCATCGGCTCAAGCAGCACCGAATCGCCCATGAAGAAGGCGACAATGTCGTCCCGCTTGAAAGTGAAGACGTATGCAACGCCTTCTGAGGCGGAAAAGACCTCACAGGCCGCGTCGCCGATGTCGATCGCCTGACCGGGCTCGACCGCTCTTGCGCAGAGGCGGCTCAGGCGGCCGTCCTTTTTCGAGAGATCGATAACGTCTTTGGGGCCGTAGATGATCGTCTTCTCGGCCGCGACCCGAGAGATCGTCTCGGGATGGAAGTGGTCCCAGTGGTCATGTGATACGAAGATGCCCTTTGGCGGTGTTTCGAGGGGAGGTATCTCGCTCAGCAGATCAGGATCGCTGATGGGGTCGCACAGGCAAAAGGTTTGCTCTGTCCGAAAGCCGACGCAGGAATGTCCAAACCATGTCACTTGAACCATGTTCTGGCCCCTAAGTCAAAAAAAGGGCGAACACCGTTCTCCAGTGTCCGCCCATAAGCTACATCTATCCCAAATCACTTTGACTTTTACAGCTGGTCCTGGATCTCCTGAGGCACGTTGTATTTTTTCAGGAACTCCGCCCTGTTGGTCTTCATCCTCTTGACCCAGGCGTTGTATTCGTCCATGCGGCCCTCCTTCTCGTAGAAGACTCTCGGATTGAGAACCTCCACAGGGACCTTCTCGAGCAGCTTCGCGTTCTCAGGAGCATCGACATCGACAATCTCATAGCCGAAATCGGGATCGACCTTCCACTTGACCTCGTCGCGTATCATCGCCTCGAGCATCGCGGACGAGTGCTTGATCTTGACCTTGAACGCCTTGCCAGCCTGCCGGTCTTTCTCGTCGCCGCCGACGTAACCAGTGTTCATCAGCCAGGTGGTAAGGCCTGGGAGCTTCTTCACGAGCTCTCCGAAACGGCTTGACATCAGCCCGAATGGCAGCGGGAAGAACGGCTGGGTGAAGGGCGAACGGGTCTTGCCTCTTTCCTTCCCCGCCGCTGAGGTCTTGGAAGTCTCGCCCAGCATGAAATACGCCGCAGCGCGAAGCGGAGACGTGAAACGAACGATGCCAGGCATCGCAGCGTCCTTGCCCTCGTCCCTGTTCAAGATTCCGAGTGAACGAAGTCGCGGGATGTCGGTCAGGTCGGCCGCACCCTTGATGGCCTTCATCGGAATGATGGACCTGCCGTTCTGCGACCAGACCACGAAGTCCCAGCCATCCTCGGGGATACCGTTTTCGTCAACGACGTCGTCAAACTTGACCTCGCCGTTGATGTACTTGTCAACGTTCCCGTCTGAGGCGCCGGTCGCAATCAGTATATCCTTCAGGCGCTTCACGTCTTCAGGAGAGAGGGCCAGCTTGTCAAAACTGAACGTTCCGTCCTCATTGAAGTAAACATTCTCTAGCCAGGCGGAGGGATCGATGGTTCCATGATAGATGGTCGGCTCCGCCTCTTCCCTGAGGTCCCATGTCTTGGCAAAACAGCCGTTCTCCGTGATGGAAACCTCGCCCTCGGGCCAGATAGCTATCATGTCGTCCTGAATCGGCCTGGTCAGCTCGCCCTGTTTGCTGAACGTTGTCGTGGTCTTGCCGGTACCCGAAAGACCCAGAATCCCCATCGCGATGCGCTCGCCGCCGACCGTGATCTCTTTGCCGCCCGCGTGCATCACCAGACCGCCCTGGAGATAGACGTAGTGGTTCAGCATCCTGAGCATACCCTTTTTGCTCTCGCCGAAGTAGTCCGAGCCGATCACGTAAGTCGTCCAGTTGTCGAGATCGACGATCATCGCGATCTCGCCCTCCATGCCCGGCGCCTTGCAGCCCGGCGTCATCACGACGCGGAAATACGGCTTGTGCGGCTGCTTTATTTGCTCTTCGGTCTCCACGCCAGAGCGAGGGAACGTGAGAATCTGCTGCATCGCGGCCAGATTGGTTGCATCAAGCGTGTAAAGCCACTGAACCGGAATGGCGTGCTTCCCAAGCCCCTGATAGCCGTCGATCTGGATCAGATGCCCGCTCTTCTCGATATGCTCCTTCTGATGCGCAATCAGCTTCTCAGCCTTGTCTCGCTCAATCGTCTTGCCAGACCACTTCGAGCCCTCACCAGCAGGAGCGACAATGTAAGTCTTTGCCGCCAGGCGCGCCTTGAGCCGCGTAATCTTGTCAAGGCTGTTATATGCCGTCCTGACCATGCAGGGAGCGTGCTTCATCGCCAAATCGCGTAGCGTGTCCTGCGTGGGGCTCACATCATACTCGACGTTGTAGCTGGGTGGATTCTGACCCATCTTCATCGTCATTCACCTCATGTCATCTTGTTTGTTAATGCGTGGCCTTCGGCCGTTTGCCGAAGCGCCGCCGCATACTAGACATCACAATCAAAAAAAACAACCTGTTTGCCATAATGGCTGTGACCCTGAATTGTAGATAAGCTGGACTCAGAAGTGGTTTTTTGGGTGCAGACCACAATCGGTCTTGTTTCGGCCTCTATCTAAATGCCCCGACGGGGCATCACGTGGGTAGCCGTAGGCGCTGGCCGCAGGCCAAGCCTACGGATCAGAAGTCACCTTCACTGAGTTCTTCCCCCACCCGCCAATCGCGAGGCGATTGGCGGGTGGGGGAAGAAACTAGATGCAATCCGCGTTTCAATACCCCACGTTCACACGTGGGGCTACTCAAGTATCGCCCTGTCAGGGCGGCGATCCATTAGATATACTCATCTCTGACAGCAACAGCGCGAAGAACTAACCGACAATCTGAGGTCACACCCGCCATAATCGCTATCCCAGAAAGACGCCACAAACAACGCCTTCTGGGCTGGTTGCCCGTATTTCTTTCAACTAAACAGGTCAGCCTGCTAGATGTTTCTCCGAGGCTAATCCCGGAACTCGTCCCCATTCCTGCCTGGCATACCTGGTCCCCCCCGGATATCGTATTATCGCGTCAATGCAATACACTAAAGGCTGCCGGGTGCGGAATCGATATTGAAAAATGGTAACCTATCGGGGTAATCTGAGTCAGAACTTTGCCGCAATATAATAGTCAATCGGTGAATAGGGTTTAGCATGGGAACTTATCTGGTAACGGGCGGCGCTGGCTTCATAGGGTCAAACATAGCCGAGCGGCTTGTCCAGCTGGGCAAAAAAGTTAGAATACTGGACAATTTCAGCACGGGGAAGCGTGACAATATCTCTACATTTGAGAGCGAAGTAGAGGTTATTGAGGGCGACATAGCGGACCTGTCCGTATGCGAGAAGGCCGTTTCGGAGGTCGAATACGTCATGCATCAGGCTGCCCTGCCCTCCGTGCCTCGTTCAATCAGAGACCCGATAGCGAGTAATAGGTCTAACGTCGTCGGCACGCTGAATATGCTCCAGGCCGCAAAGGAGGCGGGCGTGAAGCGCTTCGTGTATGCGTCGTCATCATCGGTCTATGGGGACTCCGACGTGCTGCCGAAGGTAGAGACAATGACTCCCGCCCCAATGTCCCCCTACGCCGTGTCGAAACTTGCGGGCGAGCATTATTGCCGCGTCTTCTACCAGCTGTATGGACTGGAGACGGTCTCATTGCGGTATTTCAACGTCTTTGGGCCCAGACAGGACCCAACGTCCCAATACGCCGCAGTCGTCCCGAAGTTCGCCTCCGCCCTGCTGCGGGGGGAGGCGCCTCGGATATACGGCGACGGTGAGCAGACGCGCGACTTCACCTACATTGAAAACGTCATCGACGCCAATCTGGCTGGGACGGAGGCGCCCAATTGTGCGGGAGGTGTTTTCAACATCGCCTGTGGCAGCAGAATCACTGTCAATCGACTTGCGGAACTCTTAGGCGAGTATCTGGACATCAGCATCCCCGCCATGCACGTTGACCGGCGGCCAGGGGACGTGAGGCATTCGCTGGCGGACATTGACGCCGCTCGGCGCGACCTGGGCTATGAGGCCCGGACAAGCGTTGAGGAAGGACTCAAGCGATACTGCCAGTTCGCGGCAAACGGTGAGCATTCAAAGGAGGTATAGGATTTTGTTTGCAGAACGCAAGGAAGGGGAGCTGTTTCTCATTGCTGGGCCGTGCGTTGTCGAGTCGGCGGAGCACGCGGTCATGGTCGCGGAGATGATTCAGGAGGCGCTGGAGCCTCTGGGCATCGGTTTTGTCTTCAAGTCTTCCTTCGACAAGGCCAACAGAACGTCGGTCGAGTCCTTCAGGGGCATCGGCATGGAACGGGGGCTTGAGGCCCTGCAACAGGTCAAGGATCGGCTCGGGTTGAAAGTGCTCACTGACGTGCACGAAACGGCCCAGATTGCGACGGTTGCCCAGGTTGTTGATGCTTTGCAGATTCCGGCGTTTCTGTGTCGGCAGACCGATCTTTTGGTCGAGGCGGGACGGTCCGGGCTTCCAGTCAACATCAAAAAAGGTCAGTTCATGTCTCCGGCCGACATGCGTTTCAGCGTGATGAAGGTCAGAAGCACGGGCAACTGTGAGGTGTTCTTGACTGAGCGAGGCACTACGCTTGGATACGGGAACCTGGTGGTTGATATGCGGAGCATTCCGATCATGAAGGGCATAGGCGTGCCGGTCATCTTTGACGCGACACATTCGGTTCAGCTGCCCGGCGCCGCGGGAGGCTCGTCCGGCGGGGCCAGGGAGTTCGTGGAGCCGCTGGCCTATGCCGCAGTTGGGGCGGGCTGCGACGGCTTGTTCTTCGAGGTTCACGATGACCCAGACAAAGCGCCTTGCGACGGACCTAACATGATTACGGCCGCCATGTTCCGGAGAATTGTGACGACATGCTTGAAAATCAGAAAGGCCGTTGCACAGGCAGAATCGGAGACGACTCGAGATGATCAATCCAAATAAAGACCTTTGGGCCGCCTCAATGGA